>JAEZGD010000212.1 GCA_023417165.1 Planctomycetota bacterium | reverse complement strand
GCGGCGCTATGAGGTGCAGATCCTCGATTCGTTTGGCCTCGATGGCGTTTTCAACGAGGCTGGCTCGCTCTATCGTCAAACGCCGCCGGACGTCAACATGGCGCTGCCACCGCTGGTCTGGCAAACCTACGACATCTGGTTCACGGCGGCCAAGTTCAACGAAGCCGGCGAGAAAACCGACAACGCCCGCATCACCGTGTGGCACAACGGTGTGCCTGTGCACGACAACCGTTCGATTCCGACGAAAACGGGTGCCGGCCAGGCTGAGACCGACAAGCCGCTGCCGATCCACTTTCAGAATCACGGCAATCCGGTGCATTTTCGCAATTTGTGGATCGTGCTCGGCCCACAAGTACATCCGGCCGAGCAAGCATTGCTGGCGGCGCAGCAAGCCAAGTCTTGTTGCTGCGAACCAGTGCGTCACTGCTGCCGGCGTGGCCTCTTGAAGCGAATCTTCTGTCGCTGCCGCTAATACTGGCTGGAGGCCAGGACGGATGGAATCACCAGTATCCATCCGTCCTCTAGCGACCAGAGACGCCTAAGCGGCTTCGACTTCGATCGTGTGCCAGCTATTGCACAAATAGCCCTTCGCGTTCCACATGGGCTTTTCAGGCTGGCTTTCGTTGCGGTTGTCGATCGAACGCACCCGCAAGGTATGCTTGCCGGGCGAGAGTTCGACGGCGTGTTGCCACAGCGCCCAGCAATAGGGCTGATCGGCCTTTTCTAGCTTGGCGGCTTGCCATTCGCCGTCGTCGACCGAAACTTCCACCTTGGCGACGGTCGCCGTCTGCTTGCCTGGCGGCAGGGCATAGCCCTTGAGTTGCACTTTGCCAGCCTTGATCGCCGCACCAGCGGTCGGGAAGCAGATAGCCGAATTGCGCACCGTTTCATAAATCGGATCGGCGTCAGCCATTTCCTGGGGATCGCTGGTTTGCACCAGTTTATAGGTCTCCGCCAGAAAGTGATTCGGCGAGGGGCGATCGCTCACCACAATCTTGCCCAGCCATTTCACGCTGCGCGCGCCGATAAAGCCTGGCACCACCACGCGCAACGGATAACCATGCTGTTGCGTCAGCGGCTTCCCATTCATCTTGGTAGCGAGCAGAACAGGCATTTCGTTCGTCGCTAGTTTGTACAGCGGGATCGAGCCGCCAAACGCGATCTTGTGGCCATCGTGGTCCACTTCGTCGAGTCCTTCGAACCAGACATGCTTGGCCTCGGGCTTGATCTGGGCCGTTGCCAGCACGTCACGCAGCGAAACGCCTTCCCATTCCGCATTGCCAATTGCGCCGGCGCTCCACTGCACCCCGCTGATTTTCTTGATCGCGCTCAATTCGTCGCGACGATTGCCGGCACAAGTCAGCACCGCATGGTTCTTGACCGCCTTGCCTGCCTTGGCAATCTGCTCGAGACTCAATTCCTGCGGCTTCTCGACCATGCCCTCAATCTTCAGCCGATAGGAAGCCGAATCGATTTCGGGAACATTTCCATGCGAACGGATGAACATCAGTTCGCTCGGCGTTGTCCACTGGTCGGCCAGCTTTTCGAGCGACGGCTCGGCGTTATAGGGAGCCTCTTGCCGTGTGATCAAACTGCGGACTTCTTCCCGCGCCAGACCGTAACGGGAAGTCGATAGCCAAGCGAGCGTCGCGCCGCTGAGTTGCAAAAAACGACGCCGGGCAAGATCGTGAGTGGACGCAGGCATCGAGAGGCTCCTTCGAACAAAGGCGTATGTGAATCGGAATTGTAACCCTGGCACCCCGTTGCCAACTACCCGGAAAAGATAATGTCTACGAGCGACGAATCCATCCTTAGCCAACGTTTGCGGCTGTGGTCGATGAGCCCCACGTTCTTGTTGGCGTCAATGGCCGATGACGAACAAGCTGCCGCACGCGAGCTGCAAGCCGCACTTTCGGGCGAGTGGCTGGACGAGAAAGACCTCCAGGCACTTCGCCTCGGCGATTTGCGCAACGACCCCGCGGCGCGTCCCTGGCTGTTGCGTGCGATTGTCGAAACCGCCACCAACCAGATGGTCGGTCACATCGGTTTTCACACGCGGCCCAATCCAGACTATCTGCAAGAGCTATGCCTCGGCGCGGTCGAGATCGGCTACACCATCTACTCGCCTTATCGCAGGCGCGGCTTCGCACGTGAAGCGACGCTAGCAATGTTCCGCTGGGCCAGCGAAACGCATGCCGTGCGTGACTTTATTGCCTCCTGCAGTCCGCAGAACGAGCCTTCCTTGCGATTGTTGGCGAAGCTGGGCTTTGAGCGCATCGGCGGGCATTTGGATGAAGTCGACGGACCCGAAGATATCTTTCGGCTGCGGTGGGATGCCTCACAAAACGCCTCGACTTCTGTACACTGAGGGGATGGAAGAACTGCATGCTTCGTTGACCCCCGCCCAGCGCGAGGCGGTCGAACACATTGACGGACCATTGTTGATCCTGGCAGGCCCGGGCTCTGGCAAGACGCGCGTGGTGACGCATCGAATTGCCAATCTGCTGCGCCATGGGATTTCCGCGTATCGCATCCTCGCGTTGACCTTTACCAACAAGGCGGCGGACGAGATGCGTGATCGCCTGGAGCGCCTAGCGCCGCGCGAGCACGTGTGGATGGGCACCTTCCACCGCTTTTGCGCTCGGCTGCTGCGCACCTATGCGTCGCGCGTCGGACTGTCCGAGAATTTCTCAATCTATGACATGGACGACAGCGGCAAGGTGCTGCGTCTGGCGGTGCAGGAAGCCGATCTGCAACTCACGCACGTCTCGAACGACGGCATCGCCTCGGCAATTAGCTGGGCGAAGAACAACCTGATCAAGCCCGACGACTACGAGCCTCGCCCCGGCAGTCCGCTCGGCGCGATCGTCTCGCGCGTCTATCCGAAGTATCAGGAGATGCTGCTGGCCGCTAATGCGGTCGACTTCGACGACTTGTTGTTTCATGTCGCGGTCATGCTGCGCGAAAACCCCGAGCTGCGCAGCGAACTCGACGAGCGTTATCAATATATTCTGGTCGACGAGTACCAAGACACGAACCTGGCCCAGTACGCCATCGTTCGCGCGTTGTCGGTCGAGTATCCCAACCTGGCCGTGACCGGCGATCCCGATCAATCGATCTATGGTTGGCGTGGGGCGAATCTGAACAACATTCTGGATTTTGAACGCGACTTTCCCCGCGTCAAAACGGTTCGCCTGGAAAAGAACTATCGCAGCACGAAAGCGATCCTGCGCGTTGCCGATTCGCTGATTACGCACAACATTCGCCGCAAGCCCAAAGCCCTCTATACCGACAATGCCGAGGGCGCGCCGGTGCGCCTGGCGACGTATCTGAATCAACGCGACGAAGCGTTCAATATCGCCAGTCGGATTGCGGCCGAGATGCATTCCGGCAAGCTGCGTCCGCGCGACTTTGCGATCTTTTATCGCGTCAACGCCATGTCGCGTTCGCTGGAACATGCGCTGCGCGACCGCGGCGTGCCCTATCAGATCGTGAACGGGCTGGAGTTCTATCAGCGCAAGGAAATCAAGGACGTCATGGCGTACATGCGGGTGCTTAATAACCCGCGTGACAATCAGGCGCTCGAACGGATCATCAACACGCCGACGCGCGGCATCGGCAAAAGCACGATCGAACGCCTGCGCGAGTACGCGGCGCAGCGGGGCTTTTCGATGCTGGAAGCGGCGCGCGAAAGCGGTTTGATTCAAGGCCTGGCCAAGAAGTCGGCGGTCTCGGTCGCGCGGTTTGTCGCGCTCATCGATCGCCTGGGCGAGAAGTGCCACGCGCCGGTGGAAGAGATTCTGGGGCACGTGGTTTCCGAAACCGGCTACCGCGAGTTGCTGGAAACGTCCGAGGCCGAAGAGGATCAGGAACGCCTGGCGAACATCGAAGAATTGTTGACCGCCGCGCGCGAGTTTGATGCGCAGCATCCCGGCATGGGGCATTTGGAAGAGTTTCTCGAACAATCCTCGCTCGCCAGCGATACCGATGCCTTCGAATCCGAGAACGACAAAGTCACGCTGATGACCTTGCTCGCCGCGAAGGGGCTGGAGTTTCCGGTCGTGTTCATCAT
>JAEZGD010000198.1 GCA_023417165.1 Planctomycetota bacterium | reverse complement strand
GACTTTGACCGAGACGACACGATAGCCGTCCGGAATCTTGGCCGAGTTATCCACGCCGCTGTTGCTGTCCATCAGCTTGGCGGTCAGGATCGGTTCGCCAGCGTACAGACGGACGCGCGGGAACTTGTCTTTGAGGTCTTCGAGCTTCCGAATCGCGCCTTCCGGAACGCGGTCCTTCGGCCACTTGTCGAGCTTGACATTGGTCGCGTCGAGCTTCGCGCCGATGTCGATATCGGCGACCGCGACGAACAGCTCGCCCATCGGCGTTTCGCCGCCTTTGTTGTTGTTATTGCGCTCGAGCACTTGGCTGACGCCGATCGATGCGACCAGGCCGCAAACGCCGGCAATCAGTAACAAGACCATCGACTTGGCACGCATTCAATTAGCCCTTATCTGTCGCCGTGGTGGAAGCTCGTCGCAAGGCCGCGATCAACGCCTTACATTCATCTCTTAAAGACATCTCATATCAACGTAAGTTGATTACTGGACAGTCTCTCTGCGCATGACAGTGGTGGCTGACAGCGTCGTTTCACTAAGGAACATTGGCGTTGGCAACCAGCTTACTTCACTGAAAGGAACCTGCACGGCAACACTCACAGGGTCACCAAAAGCCGCAGTATTGGGCGGATCCGGAGTGACCGTTACAACCGCGCCTGAAACGCGGCTTGCTGCCAGGAAGTCGTTGACGATTGTCCTTACACCCGAGGTGGTGGCACCATCGAGCACTGCCTGGCGAGCGCCTTCTCGTGTGGCATTGGTGATGACCTGCTGGACCATGACGAGTCTTCCGTACTCGATCATGCCCAAGATGAGCAGCAGCAGCACCGGCGCAACAATGGCGAACTCCACCACTGCTGCCCCACGCCGGTATAATCGGAACGACCGGAACACTTTGTGCAAACTCCGCTGGGAGCGCGTTAAGCACTTCCTAGCATTTGCAGGCTGTGCAGTCTGGCGAGACGTTGCAGTCTCGCCATTTTGAGGTGCTGGCTGGCTCATACTAGCATTCCCGTCCACATGAAGTAGAGGATCGTGCCGATGGCAATCGGAATGCCATAAGGCAGTAGTAGCATCGACGGTTTACGTTGCGCTGCAAGGACTTCCAGCTTGTTGGGATCCTTCACCGTGACGACTTCGTTGAGGATGAACCAGAACTGGTTGTAGTGCTTGCGCCACTGACCTGACCAAATCATCATGGCGACCGCCAGGATCGCACCGACGACCACGGTGACCGCGAACGCCCACATCGTGTGCTGGCCAAAGACCCAGGCACCGATGCCGGCCATCATTTTCACGTCGCCGCTGCCCATAAAGCCAATGCACCAGAAAGGCAGCAAGCACATCAGGCCAACGCAGGTGCCCCACAGGCTCCAGCCCAGACCGATGCTGGCATCCCAAGTGTTCCAACTGCCGCTGGAAAAGCCAAAGGCGAAGAACGAATAGATCCAGCCGGCGATGATGAACGGATACGTCAGGCGATTGGGAACGCGCAGTTCAATGCCGTCGATCACGGCCGCCACGATGACGAATACCGTTACCAGCCAGATCACCCAGTTCTCGGCGATGGTCGCCGCATAGTCTCGAATCAAATCCGACATGCTTTCTCTCCCCGGTATAGGACTTCGCCCTGAGCGCTGAGCACCCCGTCTCAACACTCTAGGCCGCAGAATGCCCCCAGCATGCGGCCTTCAGGACGCCGTTGTTCGCTTGATGGCACCGTTTCTCTTGGCCTGCCGCGCTCGTTGCGATGCCGACCAACAGGAAATCGAGAGTCCCGTCGACAGCGACGCCCCCGCGCGAGCGCGCGGCGGACGATGGCCTGCATCGCTGCCGGCGGAACTCCAAAACATCACACACGCAAACCTCTTCCCCTTGCGGTCCTAACAGGTTGTAGCGGTCGTGCGGAGCCAGTCCGCGAGCCGTGTTCACCCTTTCGGCAACCAGGCGACCTTCTTGCGAAGGCCCATGGCTTTGCGTCCCGACCTTGCGATCGGTTTGCCCTTATCGAGGATGGGAGGCGCAGGCCCATGTGTGGGGCGCGCTCGAAAGTCCAGACAACGGACGAAGGCACTTCGGCGAAATCAGGAGACGAGAGCGACCCACCAGGACTCCCCGAATCTCGGAGTCGCCCCGGCGGCAGTCGGCGACGGATCGCCTTCTGCACACAGCAAGCCTAGGTCAGCTTGCCGGTGAGTCAAACCACGTGCTTGAGGCAAAGTCGAACGCTGGTCGCAAAAATGTCGATCGCCGCCAGAAACGCGGCGTCAGAATCGCTACCACCGCTGCCTCGAGTCCTCGCCAGAACGGTGCACAGCGATTTCTGTTTGATTCGGCAGTTGCAACAGCGCGATAATGGCGCCGCCCCCTCCGAATGGTGCTCTTGCGCGCAAAAGTGTAGATCGTGCGCTTGTGCCGCTCGCACTAGCATTGCAGGAGAACGCAACATGCTGATCCGGTCACATTACGCGGCGCTTACTCTGCTCGTGCTCATCGTCAGCCGAACGACGCTGGCGACCGAGTCGGTCGCGCCAGGCGAGCTACGGCCCGATTGGAAGCCGGGAGTCGCAGGCACCGATACCGGCCTGAAC
>JAEZGD010000128.1 GCA_023417165.1 Planctomycetota bacterium | reverse complement strand
CGGTGAATCTCGTCGATGAACAGCACCGAGCGTTCTTCGGCGTTGGTCAGGTAAGGGACGAGGTCCTTCGGGGCCTTCAGCGCGGGGCCGGTCGTCAGTTGGACATTGACGCCAAGCTCGCGCGGGATGCACATCGCAAAGGTGGTCTTGCCTAGGCCAGGGGGGCCGTCGAAGAGGACGTGGCTGAGCGCTTCGCCGCGGATTTGCGCCGCTTCGAGCGCCACCAGCAAGCGTTCGAAAACCTCGCGCTGGCCGATCATCTCGGACAGACGCTGCGGGCGAAGATCGCGATCTTCGTCGCTACCTTCGGGTTGATTCGTGCCTAGGATCGGTTCGCGGGCCATGCAACTTGCCTGAACAGGTGTAGACCAGCAGGCAATATAGCAGAAAGTCGCCCGGGCCGAGGAGGGCGGTCTGGGCGTCGGGTGTGGCGAGTGGGGAATGACGAATGACCAAGCACGAATGACCAATGGGGGAGGAATTCCAAATTCCAAGCACCAAATTCCAAACAAGAACCAAGGACCAAAAATACAAGGACCGAAACGGGAGCAGAACTGCTTCGTTTCGGTCCTTGGTATTTGGGAATTCGTCTTTGTTTGGAATTTGGGATTTGGTGCTTGGAATTTCCGCCTTCGGCCGCCTATTTGACCATGGCGGCGGCGAGTTCCTCGAGCAGCTTGATGGCTTCAGGCGGGAAGGCGCCTTTCTCGGTGCTCCAGAAGTTGATGCTGGCGGCAGTGTCGCCGAGTTTGACCGGCACGTGCAAGCTGGAAGCAACGCCGCGCGACATCAGCTTCATATCGAGCCCTTCGTGCTTGTCGAGGTCAGCGATCATGGCGGACGTGTCGCCATCAATGATGGGGCCGATCGCGGTTCCTTCGGAGCCGATCTTGATGCCGGCACCGCCGAGGACACGATTGAGCCGCGGCTCTTGAATGACCAATTTGACTTCGATCGTCGCGCCGGTTTTGGTCGTCAAGCACATGCGATCCAGCTGTGGGAACTGCGAACGCAGCGCGATGCCGAGCTTGGTGAAGCGGTCGTTGTTGGTGGTCGTGTTGGCGGCCAGCGCGACTAGCTTTTCGTCCAAGGTTTGCCGCCCGCTGGCATACGCCTGGCGGAACTTGGCGGTGCGCATGGCGGTCGGTTTCGACAGGTCCTGATCGGCCAGCGCCATGTCGAAGTAGCCGATCATCATCTCTTCCCACGTCTGATCGCCCCAGCGCACGGTCGCGGTGGGATCGGGATTGGCGAGGTTGTCTTCGGAGTTATCAAAATGGGCGACGCAATGAATGCGCGTCCCGGCGGGCATCTTCTTCGGCTCGGCATACGCATAGGCATGCTGCCAACTGAAGTCGTAGTGCGGCACGTCGAGCAGGATTTCTGTCTCGCCATTGGGATAGATCGCCTCATAACGAAACGCCTTGCCACGCAGATGCATGTGCGGAAACATCGCCAGCAGCAACGAATCAGCGGAGAAGCGGAAATTCGCTTCCACGCGATGATGGCCTGCGCCAGGCGGGATTTGGAAGCGCGTGTTGGCGGCCTTTTGTGTGGCGACTTCGCGCTTCACGGTCTTCGGATCGGCGAACACCAGGCCGACGCAACTGCGATCTTCCTGAGCCGTGCCATTGGGCGTGTAGTGCATCTGAAAGACGAGCTTGCCGCCGGCGGGAATGAACTTCGCCATGCCGACGGGAAGCTGTAGCGGCCGCGCGCCCGGCGCGGTCGCGGTCAGCCAGTCGGAAGCGAGTCCCGCGGTGCTGGCTTCACGCTGATTGGGAGGAATCATGCCAACGATGATGTGATGCACCACCGCGCGATTGCCGGGGCGGCATTCGGCCGCCTGGATCCACTTGTCTTCTTTGAAGCCAGGATCGACGACAAAGTACTGATACTTCACTTCGCCGCGCGCCGGCACCTGGTACGCGTTGTCGGCCATGTACACGATCTGATCCGGTTGACCGATGCGCCAGCCTTCGGCGAACTTCGGCGGCTCGGGCAACTGAGCGCGGTCTCCTTCCGGCGCGCCGGCCGCGACCCATTCGCGAATCAGTTTCTTCTCGGCGTCCGGCATCCGCGCATCGTTGATGAACTTGCCATGCGCGGGATTGGCGCTCCACGGCGGCATCCGCTCTTCTTGCACGACTTCGTCGATCATCTCCGCCCAGCCGACTGCCTCTTCATAGCTGGTGAGCGAGAACGGACCGATCTCGCCAGGGCGATGACATTCGACGCAACGCTGATTGAAGATGCGCGCGATCTGGTTCGAGTACGTGACCGTGCTGTTCGCCTTCGGCTTGAGCACGCGGCCGATGTGGCAACCGATCGATTCGGTTGTCGCGACCGAGACTTCTTTGCCAGCGAGCAGTTCGTCGAGCGCGTCGGTCAGATAGTGCTTGTCCGGCGCGTTGCGTTGGCGACCGTAGGTGAATTGATCGTCGATCCGGCCGTGATAGCGCACTTTGCGCTCGGCATCGAGGACGAAGACTTCCGGCGTCCGCTCGGCGGCGAACAAGTCGGCGACCGCATTGCCGGGATCTTTCAGCAGCGGGAACGAAATCTTGTAGGTGCGTTCGAAATGGGCGAGCTCTTCGAGCGAATCTTGCTGGTTCGAGGCGATGGCCACGACGCCGACGCCGCGCGCTTCGTACTCAGCCGCGATCTCGACCAAGCGCGACGCGTACTGTTTGACGAGCGGGCATTCGGTGCCCACAAAGGCGACTACCAGCAGCTTTTGCTCCTTCCAGTCGGCGAGCTTGTGCTGCTTGCCGCGGACGTCGCCCAGTTTGAAGTCGGTGATCGTGCGGCCGGTCGCCGGTTCTGCGGCCCATGCGGCGGCGGGTGCCAGCAATGCCAGCACAACAGCAATGAGAAGCGAGAAACGCATAAGCAGAACCAAATCTTACGGGTAGTGAACGTGGCCCCTGACCTGTCTTTTACTAAACCCTGCTCCAGGAGGAAAGGTTTCAGTATTAGGAGCGCGGGCGTCTCGCCCGCCTTGTTTCCGAAGTTCTTCGCCAAATGTGAAGAAGAATTGGGATTAAGAAGAAGGGAGCGGGCGGGACACTCGCGCTCCGATCAGCAGCTTGCCGTGGCGGAAGCCGGGCAGGGGATGGACCTCGGGCGTGAGGCCGGCGGCGGCGAATTGCTGCTCGACCTGCGGGAGCAGGAAGTTCAGGTAATACATGATGAACGCGGGGCGAACCAGCAGATTCCTCGCCCACATGGCGGTGTTGAAACCGCGCGCCGCCCACAACTGCCACGACCACCAGGGTGGCCTGGTGCTGGTGATGATCGCGAATCGCCCGCCAGGGCGCAGGGCTTTGACGACTTGCGCGAGGAACTGTACTTCGTCGCGCGGTAAGATATGTCCGAGCGCACCGAAGCAGACGATCAAATCGAACTCCGCCTCAAACGGCAAATCGAGCGCGTTGCCATGCACAAACTCCAGCCGCGCTTCGCCTGGCGCTTCGGGAACCTTCTGGCGCGCGATCTCCAGCATACCTTGGCTGAAATCGAGACCGACGACACGCTCGGTGCACAGACTGCGCAGCATCACCATGCCTGCGCCGGTGCCGCAGCAAAGATCGAGTCCGGCTTCGAAGGGGCCCAGCGGGGCCAGCACTTGGGCCGCGGCCTCAATGACCGGCGGCGGCGTAAGAAACGGCGTGAAGTCGAACTTCGGGGCGAGCAGATCGTAGCCACGCTCGGTTGAGGAGAGCGCCTGCGTGGCGAGTTCCCAGAAGGTCGGGCCTTGCGGGTGAAACATCGCTCCCCGCTTTCGTCAAATTGTGGTCTCGGGGAGCGGCTCGTTAACTTCTCGCCAGCGGCGACTATTCCGGCTCGCCAGGTAGATCTGGATCCAAGCCATGATCGTGACCACAGTCGC
The DNA here is from genome assembly GCA_023417165.1 of Planctomycetota bacterium. Classification (GTDB taxonomy): domain Bacteria; phylum Planctomycetota; class Planctomycetia; order Pirellulales; family Pirellulaceae; genus JAEZGD01. The sequence goes on along the minus strand of JAEZGD010000128.1, from coordinate 579 downwards.
CATCCTGGCCGCGACACCACGACTCCAATGCGGCGACTACGCCATCACGCTCGACGGGGGACGACGCCCAGACCGATTCATCCTGTTCAAGGCGAATTTCGTACATGCCTTCGCACTGGCAATCTTCCTCGCCGCAGAAGTGCGGGACTTCCGAAACCCACAGGATGCGGTAGAGGGGGATAAGCTTGTCGTCGACCTTGCAAAACACCTGATTCATAGCACACCTTTCTGTCCGGCGGTCCCGGCCGGGCTTTCAATGAATTCCTCTTCTATCTTACGGGAGCAGTACCGGAGTGGGCAGTGGTGGTCCTTGGTTCTTGGCCACTCGCCACTGGCTCTTGGTCATTCGCGGTTGCGGTCCTGCGACTTGGCGATTCCGACGATCACGAGCACCAAGCAGGCCACCCCCACTGGAACCATCAGGCACAGGCCCAGGACGATCAGCTCGGTGATGCCGATGCCAAAGATGCCAAGCAGTGGATTTGTCATTGGTCATTGGCCCCTAGTTATTGGTCATTCGTGCTTGGTCATTCGTCATTCCCCGCAGGTGCGGCTCGCGGACTCGCCACACCCTACGCC
>JAEZGD010000049.1 GCA_023417165.1 Planctomycetota bacterium | reverse complement strand
TCACTGCCGTGCATGCTTCCGATCGCGCGCTCGACTTAGCGATCTTGAAGGTGGATGGCCAGGACCTGCCAGCGCTTCCATTGGCCGATTCTGCCGCCGCCAAAGCAGGACAAGTGGTGGTCGCCATCGGCAATCCCCACGGACTAAAGCACAGCATCGTGCAGGGTGTGATCAGCGGCGCGCGGGAAATCGATAGCCGCAAAATGTTGCAACTGGCGATTCCGGTCGAGCCAGGCAACAGCGGCGGGCCGGTCGTCGACATGGCAGGACGTGTCGTGGGCATCATGACATTGAAAGCCCAACTCACCGAGAATCTCGGCTTCGCGGTCGAAAGCAATGCCTTAAAGCCGCTGCTGGAAAAGCCCAATTCGGTGCCGCTTGCGCGCTGGCTGAAGATCGGCACGCTCGATACGCAGCGTTGGACGCCGCTCTTTGGCGCGAACTGGACGGAGCGTGGCGGGCGGATCGCGGTCTCGGGCAGCGGCGGCGAATTCGGCGGTCGCGCGCTTTGCCTGTCGAATGAAGCACCGCGCGTGCCCTACGAAGTCGCTGTTCGCGTGCGTTTTACCGACAAGTCCGGAGCTGCGGGACTGGTGTTTCATGCCGACGGCGGCCAAAAGCATTACGGGTTTTATCCCAGCGCTGGCAAGCTACGGCTTAGTCGTTTCGATGGCCCCAGCGTCTTTCAGTGGCAAGTGCTGCGCGAAGTCGCCAGCGAGCATTATCGCGAAGGCGAGTGGAACGATCTGAAAGTGCGCGTCGAGCCAAGCAAGCTCATCTGCTCGATTAATGGCCATGTCGTGATTGAATCGACGGATGCCGACCTTACCTCGGGGAAGGTTGGACTCGCGAAGTTCCGCGAGACCGCCGCCGAGTTTCGCCGCTTTCGCCATGGCGAGAAGTTGGCCGACGCGCCGGCAGATTCCGTCGTTGATGCTGAACTCGAGAAGGCGATTGCGGCGCTGCCGCCACTCGCCGAAATGACGGCCGCCGAATTGGAATCGATCGCCAGCGGAGGCGAAGCCGCGCGGCGCGTATTGGAGCAACGGGCCAGCGAACTTGAACACCGTGCCGGCGAATTGCGGCGCATTGCGGCCGACGCTCGGACGCACAAGATTGTCGCCGCCTTGGCACAGACGATCGACAAGCTCGACGAGCGCGGGCAGTTTGATCTGCTGCGTGCAGCGCTGCTGCTGGCCAGCTTGGATGACGAAGAGCTCGACATCGAAGCGTACGAAACGCAGTGTGCCCGTATGGTCGCAGAAATCCAAAAGTCGCTGGCCGCCGATGCCAGCGAAGCGGACAAGTTAGCGGCGCTGCAGAACTTTCTGTTTACCGAACAAGGCTATCACGGCAGCCGCACCGAGTATTACCACGCCGCTAACAGCCATTTGCATCGCGTGATCGATGATCGCGAAGGGCTGCCGATCACGCTTTCCGTCTTGTACATGGAACTGGGCCGCCGTTTAGGTCTGGCGATTGAAGGCGTTGGGCTGCCAGGGCATTTTGTCGTGCGCTTTGTGCCAGCCCAAGGCGAGCCGCAATTGATCGACGTTTTTGAGCAAGGCAAGCAACTCTCGCGGGATGATGCGGCCAAGATCGTGCGAGAACATACCAGCGAAGGCCTGGATGAGCACCATCTGCTGCCGGCTAAACAGCGCGAGATTCTGACTCGCATGCTACGCAATCTGGTTGGCATTGCACAGGCGAAGAGCGATCGCGAAACGTTGCTGCGTTACCTGACGGCGCTGATCACGCTCGAACCAGATAGCGCTCGCGATCGTGGCATGCGAGCGGTGATGCGTTATGAGACAGGTCGGCGCGATGCGGCGATTGCCGACCTGGATTGGTTCCTCGAGCACGAGCCCGCCGGTATCAATCTGGACGATATCCGGCGGATGCAAGAGTATTTTCGGCGGTCGCCGTAGTTACTTGACCGAGACCGCGAAATCGCCGCGCATGTCGCGCCACACGCTGTGAATGTGGTTCGCCCGGTTGCCAGCGGCATCGGGTTGCACATTGATGAACTCGACCAGGAAGGTCGGGCCTTGAATGCGATAATAGTGTCCGACGCCTGCTTCCAACGCACCCGCCCAGGCGAAGTGCAGGTTATCCCAGCCGGCTTGTTCCAGGCCATCCAGATGACGGGCGACGACCTCTTCGGGATGGTTTTTCAGATAGACTTCCACCAACTGACGCAGCAGCTTCTTCTGGTCGTTATTCAGCTTCGCAGCGGCGATGCCGGCGGGCTTGTCTTGGGGAGGCTGCTTTTCGCCAGCGGCACGCACTTCCTGTGGGGCGGTCTTGCTGATGATGGCGGTTTGCTTCTGCTCGTCGCTCAGCGAGTTAACCAGTTCAAACGCCAGCGTCTCTTCCTTTTCCAACACGCGGGTGCCGGTCTCAATGCCGACCGCACCTTGCTTCACGATTGCCGGATTCGTGCAATAGACGGCCGGCGTGGACGAGACGACTTCGTTCTTGTCGACGACGAAGTTAAGCGACAGGTGATGCCCCTCGACGCTCAGCCCCCATTTGCCTTCAGGCGTTGGCTTGCCGAACACCGTGAAGTAATAACGCACCGAATCACGCAGCGGCGTGCCAGTCTTGTTCTTTTCGAGTTCCTTGAGCAGGTTCTCGAGTTCCATGATCTTGGTCGCTTTGCCATAGCCGATTTCGCTGAGCGAAGCCTTCAGCAGCTTGTGAGCCGCGGCGCGCTGCTCTTCGTTCATGTTGCGGACTTGCAGGCCCTTTCGCTCAGCCAGCGGAATGAAGTGCCAACCCATTCGCTTGGGAGTATCGAAGTCGAGCGCCGCCTGGGCGCGCTGCGTTTCGTCCAGCGTGGCGAGGAACTTCTCTGCAGCGCCAGACATATCGCCACCGGCGTTCGACTTATAAGCCTTCCAGCCACCGACGCTAACGACGGTTAGGGCCAGTAGCGCAACTAGCATGATTCGTGACATGGTGTGCAATCAGTAAAAGGTGGGAGGCAGAAGGGGCCATCTAGCATAACTTACAGACGGTCAGGGGGGCAACTTGCCACGCAGGTCTTGCAGCAATCGCCCGGCATAATCGGCAAAACGGGGGTGAGGAGCGTCCCCCTTTGTTGGCAATTGTTTAATGGTGTCGGCCGCGCTGTGGGCCTTGGTTCCCAGGGCGTCGAGGGCGTTGAGCGCGGCAATGCACCCAATGGCGCCGTTTTCGACCGGCGAGCTGAGCTTTGTCAGCACCGCCAGGCCTTCCGAAAGATCGGCCGGCTGGCCATATTGTGCGAGTGCCTGGGCGGCAGCAATGCGAACGTCTGGCGAATCATCGCGTAGCGCTGCGAGCAACTGCTCACGCGCGGCTGCAACCCCGGCTTGCTCGCGCATCAACAGCCCCATCGCGGCCCAATAACGCACCGCGCTGTCTTGGTCGTTGAGTAGCTTGACCAACTCTGGTGCTGCCTTGGGATCGAGCGATGAAGCGAGCGCCGCGGCGGCGTGAATCTTGGCGATTGGATAGCGCGCGTCATCGCGTGCCATCTCGTACGGTGTCGAGCCCTTCGCGCGTGCGTGCATTTCGGCTTCCGGCAAGAATCCCATGTCGCGCGTTTGCAGCACATGCTGCTCATGCACCGCACGTAGCCGCTTCAGGATCTCTTGATGCTCGGGCGAGTTCGCCAAGTTGCGCACTTCGTCGCGATCGGCCCGAAGGTCGTACAACTCCTCCGGCGGCTTTTTGTTCCAAAAGATCGCCTGAGCCGGCGTGAGCTTGCCGGCATCGTGTAAGCGCTTCCACACTTGCGTGGTCGGCGTCTCGAACATGTAGGCCACATGCTGACCATAGGGCAGATGCGGCAGGTAGTTGCGAACGTAGACATAACGCTCGTCACGCACGCTGCGAATCAGGTCGTAACGCTCGTCCATGCGATCGCGGAAGCCGAAGACATACGTTTGCGGTCCGGCATCAAAAGGTCCGGCGAACGCGTGGCCTTGCATCCATGCTGGCGG
>JAEZGD010000044.1 GCA_023417165.1 Planctomycetota bacterium | reverse complement strand
GGACATCCTCGATCGACCTATTCGACGCCGTCTTGCGGTAAGTCTGCTTGTAGAGAGAGCGAGTCCACGACGTATCAGTGTCCTGTGGTAGCCAATCCACGAATATCAGGCTGATCCATCGTCGCATTTGCCTGCCGCCTGCGTTTCCGCCGTCCTGAACACCATGCTCTAAAAACTTCCCCTTCCCTTGACTGGTCCAGACATATCAGGGCGTTGATTGTGGTAGCAGGCGTAATTTTACGTAGGCAATGGAATCCTTCTCGGTAATGGGATCGTAAACCGGTCGAGCAGCCACGAACAATGGTGGCCAGTGCCTTGCCTCTTACGTATCTACTCGTCATGTAAACTCGGATGCAACCGCAAAATCTCTACGACCTCGTCGTCGTAGAGTTCGGAAAGATCCATCTCGATTGGGTCGTCATGTTGAATCAATGCCTCGGCGGCGGCGGCGTCTAGCTTCGTCAGGCCGTTGAGCCCTAGCACTCCCGAATGCGCGCCCAAAGCATGAGCGGCTTCTTCGGTGAGCGTACTTAGTCCATCTAAGTACAGATCCCCGCGATTACGGGCCAGGGCAGCTGCATGTTTTGGCGGCAACTCACGCAAATTGACTAGGTACAGATCACCATCATGATGACCCAGATTGGTAGCTTCGGTGAAGCTCAGGCTAGTGACGCCGTCGAGTGAAAGAGTGCCGCAGTGCTTCCCGAGGGCGACTGCACATGCGTGGGAGAGAGGGGCGAGTCCATTTAAGTTCAATGCGTACTCAGTGTGGCGGCTGAGGGCAGTCGCTGCTTCGGCTGAAAGACTATTGACTCCATTTAGGTCGAGAACACCTTTATGGGCCGATAGAACTTCCGCTGCATCGACGTCGATTTGGTTGAACTCAGCCAAATCAACCTCTTCTGGAGCGCGGATAAAGTGTTCGGCAATTGCCTTCGTTAACAAACGGTCTCCCATCATTAGGTAACTCCAAGTTTGGTGTGTCTAGGAAGTAGGCTCCGACGTGCTCCACGTCGTTGGGTCGGAAGGAGCTGTCCGCCAATTGGTCGTAGAGTCGGTGCCCGAATCAGCCACGACGAGATTCCTGCCTTTACCGTTAGCTCCATAAGCTCTAGTGTACGGTTAGCAACGCATGCAAAGACGATTGGCCCGAAGAATGCCAAGCTCAACGTGTATGTTGTCCCCAGCACGTAGCGTGGCGCGAATTGCTGGAAGTAGGTACTTAGCTCGTCCTGCGGCACTCGAATCTCACCAGACTTCATGCCATTCTCCACATCCACGGCACCAAGGACAATATCGTGCCGTTCGAGATGGCCAAGGGAAAGCCACCTAAAGCCAAGCCAATGGCGGGCGAGTAATGAATGCTTATGGCCGTTTGATTCCTCGCAGTGACAGATAACGATCGGCCTGTCGCTTCAACCAACAGATATGCAAACTCGTCATCGCCCAGTGGACAAAATGTCCCTCGCCTAGCCGACGATTTAAGGGTCGCTCATGCCAGCCCGGCTTTCGGGTGCCCTGGCGATTCCGGGCCTCGCCAGCGAGCCGCCTAGAGGCCCTGGCGGGGCGATAGCGAGGCACGCGGCAACGGCATGGGTAACTACTTACCGGAATAGAGGCCATACACGATCAGACCGGCGGAAATCGTCAGCATGATGATGGAGAGGATGGTGCCGAGCCGGCGACGACGTTGTTGCCACCGTAGCGATTGCGGATCATCCGGAGTCAATCTCGCCGTACTAGGGAAATTGGAATCTGCTGGCGTTTCCATGGGATTGGTCCTCGTAGATGTCGCATAAATCTGGGGAACAACATGTGGCGATGACAGACGGATCTGGGGAACAGCAACACGCACGCTAATCGCCCACAACGTTGAGCTGGGCACTCGGGTCGCGACGCGAAGTGCCGCGCACTGGCGGCGACATATCGCCGGTTAGCTGCCGCACCGTGGCCAGCGTGCGCAGCGCCGACTGGTGGGCCCGCTCGGCGGCGAGTTTGGCTTTTACTACGGTGGTCGCCTCGGCGGCCGGCATCTCGGTAGCATCGGCGTAGCGGATCTCCAGCCGATTCAGCGCCAGCCAAGTCAGCACTACGCGATCAACGGCCAACGCGACAATCGGACAATTAGAGCCGGCGCGCAAATTCACGCCGAGCGCTTCCGCCTTCTGCAAATAGACTTCGCCCATGGCTGGCCTGTTGGGCACGATCGAAGCGCATAACGCCTGCCTGGTCATGAGCGCCAAGTCGCCGACGGTCTCCGCAATGGATGGATTTTGGCGCAGCGTGCTCCGCAGCTTAGCCAGCGCTGCCGGATCGCCACGATTGGCTGCCTCCATCAGGGCCGCAAAACTGGCTCGATCCATGCCCGCCACCACACCTTCCGGATTCGCTTGCTTAGCCATGCTGCTTCCTCTTTCTCCACTCTGATCGGCGGTGCAGGTAGTAACCCGCGGCGATCAGTTGGGCGTGAATCTGTGTCTTGAGCTGCTCATCGGCCAGGGCGAATTGTTCCTGCTCGGCCTTTAGCTGGTCCATGCGTTGCTGCATCTCCAAACGCTCTTGCTGGCGAAGCGTTTGCCTGCGGGCGAGTTGCTCGGCTGCATAGGCGGCAGCAGGGCCTGCGCCAAGGTAGCGTTTACGTACGGTGCCTCCCTCCCGAATGGCAAGGTAAAAGTACTGACGCGTGCCCCGATGCTCGAATCCCATCGCTTGATCTGTGCTACAGGAGTGTGATTTGCCCCATCGTCGTCCCAGAAAGCCTAGGCAATTCTACGGTCCGCACGAAGCCCAACGGGTGTTGAGGGAAGTTCAGCCGCCTCGTTTGTTGCTACTGCGGGGCGAATGGGCAGGTTACTGGGGGCGAGTAGCTGCTGGGCCATTTGCAGCCGAGTCCCCAATTGCAGGAGCTTCCACTGGTTTTCTGGCGACAGCATGCGTGGCAACAGTCGATCCTGAATGGACCAATAGAGCCACTGGTAGCGGTGGCCTACTAAATCATTGCGATAGAAGTCAGTAGCGAGGTCGCAATAGTCGGTGCGTCCCATGCCGGTGAACTCGGTATGCAGGGCTTGGAGCACGACGGGGCCGCCGATATATGCAAACCAGCCCCATACTCGTCCGACATCACGACCGGTCCACGGCGCATCAACATCCAGCACCTGCGAGAGGATATAGGCGTGATAACGTAGCCGCTGGCGTACATCAAAAAAGAGGTGCGTATAGCAATCCACCACCACGTCCGTGAGCTGCTCGGCAACAGCGATCTGGGCGTCGCTCTGGCCTGCCAGGATCATGGCTTCCACCGCCCAGCGCGACGGACCATCCGTACGGGCGAGTTGCCAAGCCGTGCGGATTGTATGCCAGCAAGACCGGTGTCGCCGCGTTAAACAAATCTCCTCAGAGGCGTTGTCGAGGCGCTGCACACGGGCCAGACGCGTGGCTTCACAAACCCAGTAGCCTTCGAACCGCACCGACGGGCGTTGATTAGTCGTGGCGCACCAGAGGGCAAACTTCCAGCCCCAGTCAGAAGCCAAGCCGGGATCATCCCGGCGCATCCGTTGCCGCAGGCGACCGCCCGTCAGACGCGAACTGGGCATGGCTGGAATCCTTTAGATCGGTGCAATCACCCCACTGCCACCACGCAGAATCGCAAGCAGCCTCTCCACTTCGCTCAGACGGTTCCGCTGGTCGGGCAGAATCACCTTCGCCGCCTCGGCGGCCCGCTGCAGCAGGTCGTGCGTGAGCCGCAGCCAATCCCGGATATCACGCTGCGTCTGATCGCTGCGACGTTTCTTAGCGAGCGGATGGAGAGCGCGCAAACGGGCCACCAGGCGGCGAGGATTCTCACCGCGGCGGATCGTCTCCAGGATCTCCTGCTGCAGTTCCGGCGATAGCAGCGCTACGTGGAGAGCTGCTGCGGTGGGAATCTGTTTGCGTTCAATGGCCTGTTGCAGCTCCAGGGGCAGGTCTAGCAATTGCAGCATGCGGTCCAGCTGCCGGCCCGACATGCCGAGCCGAGCACCGATTTCATCTCGCAGCTTGCCTTGGCCACGGCGCTGGCGACCTTGGCCCTCCAGACCTCGCATCGCCTTATTCAGGCGCGCCAAGTCCAGCTTCGACAAATGCCGCCGGTTCAGGTTGGCCTCGATGATCCGGCGCTCAACGGCGCGAGCGCCTTGAGACACCAAATCATAGCGAATGAGCACTGGCACTTCCGTCCAGCCAAGTTCTTGCACGGCCAGAAAGCGGCCCCAACCGCTAACGATGCGTCCTTTGGGCGTGACCTCGATACGCTCCTGCAAACCGTTAGCGCGAATGTCTTGCGCCAAATCAACGATGCGCTGCCGAGAATGCGCCGCGAAGTACTGCTTCTGCTTGGGGTGCAGCGACAACCGGTCGATGGGCCACGTAGCACGGCGGGCTTTGCGAATCTTGAGCAGCATGAATG
>JAEZGD010000752.1 GCA_023417165.1 Planctomycetota bacterium | reverse complement strand
ACCGGAAGGTTACGCCGTCAACCTGTTCGCCTCGGAAGAAGACTTCCCTGAGCTTGCCAAGCCGGTGCAGCTTTCGTTCGACGCCAAAGGTCGGCTGTGGGTCTGCACGATGCCTTCGTACCCGATGTACCTGCCAGGGCATCCGGTCAACGATCAACTGCTGATCCTGGAAGACACCAACGGCGACGGCAAAGCGGACAAGAAGACCGTGTTCGCCGACAAGCTGCATTTGCCGACCGGTTTTGAATTCTCGCACGACGGCGTGTATATCGCGTCGCAGCCGAACCTGTTGTTCCTGAAGGACACCGACGGCGACGACGTGGCCGATGTGCGCGAGCTGGTGCTGCACGGCTTCGATTCGGCCGACTCGCATCACTCGATCAGCGCATTTGTCAACGATCAAGGCGGCGCGATGTACTTCCAGGAAGGCACCTTCCATCACTCGCAAGTCGAGACCCCCTATGGTCCGGTGCGCGTGAAGAATGCGGGCGTGTTCCGCTTTGAACCGCGAACCTGGAAGCTGTCGGTCTTCGTGTCGTATGGCTTCGCCAATCCGTGGGGCCATTACATCGACAAGTGGGGCCAGAACCTGGTGGCCGACGCCAGCGGCGGCGCCAACTACTATGGCACTGCGTTCAGCGGCGACGTCGACTATCCCGACAAGCGCCGGGGCATGCAAGAGTTCCTCAAGAAGCAATGGCGTCCCACGAGCGGTTGCGAATTGGTGAGCAGCCGCAATTTCCCCAAAGACGCGCAAGGTAACTATCTGCTCAACAACTGCATCGGCTTCCACGGCACGCTGCAGTATCGCATGCGGGACGAAGGAGCCGGCTTTGCTGCCGATCCGGTCGAACCGTTGCTGCAATCGCCCGATTCCAACTTCCGTCCTGTCGATCTGGAGTTTGGTCCCGACGGCGCGCTGTATGTGGTCGACTGGTACAACCCGCTGATCGGTCACATGCAGCACTCGGTGCGCGATCCAAATCGCGACAACACCAAGGGCCGCATCTGGCGGATTCACTACACGAAGAACCCGCTCGTCTCGTCGCCCAACATCGCTGGCGAGTCGATTCCGGCATTGTTGGAAGTGCTGAAGACCTACGAAGACCGCATCCGCTACCGCGCTCGCACCGAGTTGTGGGGACGCAACACCGACGAGGTGTTGGCGGAAGCGAAGAAGTGGGCCGCTAAGCTCGACAAGAACGATCCGAACTATTGGCTCTACATGACCGAAGTGCTGTGGCTGCACCAGGCGCATGACGTCGTCAATCAAGAGCTGCTCGAACAGATGCTGCGCTGCGAGGATTTCCATGCTCGCGCCGCGGCGACGCGCGTGCTGTGCTATTGGCGTGATCGCGTCAACAAGCCATTCGACTTGTTGCGCGTGCAAGCCACCGACGAGCATCCGCGCGTGCGGTTAGAAGCGGTTCGCGCCGCCAGCTTCTTCAAAGGCGCTGATGTGCCGCTCGCGCAAGAGATCGTGCTCGAATCGACGCTGCTCGATCAGGATTACTATCTGAAGTACACCGCAGGCGAGACGACCACCACGCTCGACAAGCGGGCGAAGCAGCCATAGTCCGTTCGATGACAAGACAGTAGTCAACTCACCAGCCCAGGGTTAACGTCCGCGTTGGCCCTGGGTTGTTGCTTAGGATTTTCGGTTATGCGTTACTCGGTTTCGTTGGTTTTGCGCACGCTCGTCGCGGCGCTGGTGATTGGCGTCAGCACACAAGCATTCGCTGGTTCGCCGTACGTCAATTTTCTGAAGAGTGGTCGCGTGCCGCCGGAGCGCATGGGCGCGGTGCTGTCGCTGATCGCAAAAAATGGCGATGCCGATGACCTAGCCTATCTGCTGGAACAAGCGACGAAGAAAGATGGCTTTCCCGCGACGGTTAAGCCGCTAGCGCTTGACGCATTGTTGGAAGCGGCCACCACGCGCAATCTGAAACCTTCCGGCGATGTGGGTGTGCTCAAGGAACTGCTGGCCGATCGCGCGCCGGAACATGCCGCCGCGCGGGCGGCGGCTTTGCGCTTGGTTGGGTTGTGGAAGGTCGAAGCTGCTGCGCAAGACATTGCAGCTCTGCTCAGCGATAAGTCCACGACGCCCGCGCTGCGACAACAGGCGCTCACCGCACTCGGACAAATCGGCGGCAAGACGGCGGAAGAGACGTTCGTAAAGCTCGCCGCGCCTGGCAATCCGATCGATGCGCGCGTCTTGGCGGTCGCCGGCTTAGCACAGGTCGATACGGCGAAGGCAACGCCGCTCGCGGTCGCAGTGCTGGCGGATCTCGCTGGCGAAGATAATCCCGCGCCGCTGGTCGATGCGTTTTTGGCTCAAAAAGAAGGTGCTGCGCAGCTCGCCACGGCGATCGCTAGTGCGAAGGTGCCGGCCGATGCCGCCAAGCTCGCGCTGCGTCACATGTACTCGGTCGGGCGCGCGGACGAAGGTCTCGTCGAAGCGCTCAGCAAGGCCGCAGGCATCACCACCGATGTCGAACCACCGACGCCTGAGCAGTTGCAGAAGCTGGTGGCCGAAGCGACCGCCAAAGGAGACGCGCGCCGCGGCGAACTCTTGTTTCGCCGAGCCGATCTTAGCTGCTTGAAGTGCCATGCCGTGAGCGGCGCCGGCGGCAACATTGGTCCCGATCTCTCGGCTCTCGGCCAAAGTTCGCCGGTCGATTACGTGATTACGTCGATCCTGACGCCGGAACTATCGGTCAAGGAAGAGTATCAATTGGCCAAGGTGCTCACCAGCGAAGGCCGGCTGCATGTGGGCATCGTGGTTGAAGACAACGCCGATCGCATCGTGCTTAAAGATGGCGAAGGCAAGCGACTGACGATTCCCAAAGATGGTGAAGAGGAAGTGATTCGCGGCGGCTCGCTGATGCCCAAAGGCCTGGCGAACTTTTTGACGCATGGCGAGTTCCTTGACCTGGTGAAGTTCGTCTCGGTCCTCGGCAAGCCTGGCGAGTACGCGGTCCGTTCGCAACCGACGGTGCAGCGCTGGCGGCTGTTGGCTCCGACGCCTGACAAGCCTTCGCGCGAAGTGCCGAACGAGCAAGTCTTTCACGACGAGATCCTCGGCAGCGAAAACTGGCAACCTGCTTACGCAACAGTTGCCGGTTCATTGCCGCTGGCCGAACTGACCAAGCTCGCCGGCGCCGGCACGATCTTTGTGCAAAGCGAGATCGACGTCACGACCGCGGGCAACGTCGCGATCAACTTCTCTGGCGCGCCCGGCGGCATCACCGCCTGGCTGGGCGATAAGCCGCTAGTGCTGATCGAAGACAAGGCGACTGCTGCTGTGGAAACCGGCGTGCAGAAGCTGACGCTCCGCGTGGACACCGCGCAGCGCGACGCCACTGACTTGAAGGTGCTGGTGCAGCCTGGCGCGGAGAGTCCCGCCGAGTACACGGTGGTCGGAGGACCATAAGGCGGGCCGCTGCGCGGCAAGTGCCAAGCGATGCAGAACACTGCTTTCCTTGGTACTTGGAACTTGGCGCTTGGAACTTTGTCTTCCCACTATTCGTGGTACACTGCCTGGGACGTTCTGGGCACGAAACCTTTTCTTGCTGACTGGTAACCATGGAACGCACGAACTGTCCCGATTGCGAAGGCGACCTGGTCAACATCAAGATCCTCGACGCCACCGAATCGACGCGCAGCGGCGAAGGGGTCGGGCATGTGGAGTTGGCCTACGCAGCGCCAGAGTCCAGCGCCAGCTTCTTCACGCGCAGCGTCACGAAAAGCGGCACCGTCAAAGCTAAGCTCTGCAGCCAATGCGGCCGCATCTATCTTTACGCTTCGCGTCCCACGCCACTGCCGTAGTTGCCGACGTAGGTTTCGCCCGGCAGGCGGGATCTACTGGATGCAATACTTCCAGCGCGTCGTGCCGGGCAAGCGCGAAGCGATTGAGTTCGGAGTGACTTGGGTAACATCCGCTTGCGTTTGCACACTTGCCAGGCCATCGAGCGGCATTAACTCAGTCGCGGGCGCAGTAACCGTATACGCACTGCCTAACTGCTCAGGCGGTTGCGAGTGGCGACAGGCGATGTCGAAGATCAACCGCGGCGGATCGAGGGCCACTTCGATACTCGCCGACCAATGGCTCGTGCCTGCGCGGCCGACGAGAAACAGCACGCGCCGACCATCCGGCAGCGTCTCGTCGCTGAGCTCTTGAAACGGCGGACTAGCCGGCCACGCTGCGGACGCATCGCCTTCTTGCGATTGCAACACCAGCGTCGCCTCGTCGCCAGCAACACGTTCGATCACGTGCCGCCAACGATCCTCGCGCTTGGTAAAGACCACGCGCACGCCGCGGCCGTCGTGATCAATGGCCAACAATGAAGTTCCAAGTTCCAAGATCCAAGTTCCAAAGGCAGGGCTTCGTTCCGCTTGGCACTTGGAACTTGGCCCTTGATACTTCTAGTTCTTATCCTGTTCGCCGTGGCCGACGCGCCAGCGCAAGAACGCATCCATGAAGGGCTGGATGTCGCCATCGAGCACCGGTTGGAATTGCGTGACCTTGTACTCGGTGCGTTCGTCCTTCACGCGCTGGTCGGGATGCTGGAAGTAGCTGCGAATCTGCGAGCCGAAGCCGACTTTCGCGCGTTCCTTGTACTTCTGCAACTGCGCCATTTCGCGCTTCTCTTCTTCCTGCCGCACCAACTTGGCCAGCAGCATCTTGCGCGCGAACGCGCGATTCTTGTGCTGGCTGCGCTCGTCCTGGCATTGCACGACAATGCCGGTCGGCTCGTGCGTCAGGCGAATGGCACTCGACGTTTTGTTGACGTGCTGCCCGCCTGCGCCGCTGGCGCGAAAGACATCTTCGCGCACGTCTTTAGCCCAGTCGATTTCAATGTCGATGTCGTCCGACACTTCCGGTGTCACGTCGACCGAAGCAAAGCTCGTCTGGCGTTTGCCTTCGGCGTTGAACGGACTGATGCGCACCAATCGATGCGTGCCCGTTTCGCCTTTCAGATAGCCGTACGCATACGGCCCGCGAATGACGATGGTGGCGGTTTGAATGCCGGCGACATCGTCGTCCTGGCGGTCGATCAATTCGACTTCGTACTCGTTCTTCTGCGCCCACAGCATGTACATGCGCAGCAGCATCTCGGCCCAATCGTTGGCGTCAGTGCCGCCGTCGCGCGCGTTGATGCTGATGATCGCGCCCAGCATGTCGCTGGGACCCGATAGCAAGGCCTTCGTTTCCAAGTCGTCGAGCCGCGCTTCCAGCTTTTCGATTTCGGCGCGCACCTCTGGCGAGAGCGCGTCGTCCTCTTCGGCCATTTCGATAAGCGCGCGCAAGTCTTCCTCGCCTTGCATCGCTTCGGCCAACGGGCCAGCGACCGACTTCAGCGACTTCAGTTCGTCGACGGTCGACTTGGCCTTCTCTTGATTACCCCAGAAACCGGGAGCCCCCATCCGCTCCTCAATCTCGGCGATCGTGCGCTGCTTGTTGTCGTAGTCAAAGAGAGTCCCGCAGTTGCGTGATGCGGGTCGCAATGGCGGTGGCGCGATCGTAGAGCAGGCCTTCCATACGTATCTACCTAACAATAAGAGGGGTGTGCGAAGTCCAAAATTATACGCGTAACTGGTGAAAATGGCGAGGTCTGTTTAGGAGGCGAAGCAGGGGTTCACCACGGAGACACGGAGGGGCACGGAGAGGAGAAAAGACAGGAATGTAGGAACCGCAGATGAACGCGAAGGCACGCAGATAGGAATGAAGGGAAGGAGGAAGAGAAGGAAGAGATTCTGCTCTCCTCCGTATCCGCGTCCCTCTGTGTTCATCCGCGGCTTCTGCCTTTCCTTTCTTTCTTCCTGTCCTCTCCGTGCCCTCCGTGTCTCCGTGGTGAATACCTGCCTTCCTCTTCCTAAGTTTTCGGACGTGTCGCGGAAACGAACATCGCCAGGAGCACGCCGGCGCCGAGGCCGATGGCGACCATGGTGTAAAAGGGGTTTGGAGCCGGAAGGTTTTCGTAGCCGTGTTGCATGTTGACGCCGAGCACTGCCGAGAGCGTCGCGAGCGGGAAGAAGAACGCGGCCAAGAGGTTCAGTCGGTGGGCGGAGACCGCCATGCGATGGCTCGAGGCGGCTTGCTGCTCTGCCTGGCGAGCGACGGCGAAGTCGAGACCGTTTTTGGTGTCGACATGCAACAGTTCGAACGAGCGCTCCAGTTCGTAGGCGCGGTCGCGGCCGTTGATCAGTTCGCGATCCGAGGGAACTGCTTCGCGGGCTTGCTGCATCACCTGGTGCAAGTTGCGGGCGGTGCGTTGCAGCGGACCGAGTTCGCTCATCAGGTCGAAATACTCGCGCGCCGTCGAGGCGGCGTCTTCCTGGCGATCGAATCGCTCGAGCAAGTCTTGAAACTCGGCCAGATGGTTGGCCAGCGTGATCGAGCGTCCGCCAGGCTCGCAGCCATGCCAGGTGCCATCCGGCTTGCGCCAAAAATAGCGTCCCACGCGCTGCGTCTCATCGGCTTGCGGAGGGCGGTGCAGCACCAGCAGCAGGTGTCCGTCCGCTTGCATCAGTCGCTGCTTACCTACCG
>JAEZGD010000702.1 GCA_023417165.1 Planctomycetota bacterium | reverse complement strand
GGCTTGGAACTGGCATGGCACACGCATGCGCAGGTCAATCGCTCGAACGGCCGCGTGACCAACATCACGCAGTTCGTTGGCGAGTGGGTGTACTTTGAAGTCAAGCTAGGCAAGCTCACCTGGCGTTATAGCGAACGCGATCGCACGTCTTCGGGCGATGTCCTGGGCCGCGACGGCGCTCAAGCGCTGGCCAACGCCAAGATTAAAGATCTGACAGAAAGCCATCTGTCGCCCACGCTAGAGACGCATGTGAAGGCCGACGTACGGTTGTATGTCGTCACCGATCACGGCTTGTTGCAAGCGATCGATGGCGAAACCGGCCAGACGCTGTGGGCACAGCAAGTCGGCAATCCGACCTATCCCACGACCGCCGCAGGCGCCAACGAAATGTACGTGGCGGTTTGCAACGGCTCGACGATCTATTGCTATGACCGCCGCAATGGCGACCTGGTCTGGACCCGCGAGGCGCGCCATACCGTTGTCGCCGGACCGGCCGTGACCGACAGCATTGTCTCGGTGCCGACGATTCGCGGCGTGATTGAATCGTATCGCATTGATCAGACCAAGCGTTCGCTGCCGCACATCTATAAGTCGCAAGGCTATGTCTCGATGCAGCCCATGAGCACGCCGCGCAGCGTGGCTTGGGGCACCGAGAGCGGCAATATGTACGTCTCGGATGCGGCCAGCGGTCGCGGTCGTTTCCGCCTGGAAACCAATAGCACCATCGTTGGTCCGCCTGCATATCTGGCCCCTGGCTATCTGTATGCGGCGACCCTCGACGGCTACATCTACTGTTCGGACGAAAACAAAGGCAACATGCTGTGGCGCTACTCGACGGGCGACAGCATCAGCCAATCGCCGATGGCAGTGGGCGACACGGTCTATGTCGTGACGAACGAAGGTCGTTTGCACGCCATCGACTATGTCAGCGGTATGCTGAAAGAGATCAAGACCACCACCGATCCGAGCGCCGCTCCGGCAGCGCCGACTGCTCCCCCTGCCCCCAAGGCTTCGCCAAGTCAGGTGCGTCGCTGGCCGATTGTCAGCGGTGTGAAGAGCATTATCTCGGTCAGCCCGACGCGCATCTATTGCCTGGGCCAGCCGGGACAGTTGCTCGTCATCGATAACAACACGGGCTCGGTGCTCGGCACGATGCGGATCGGCACAACCGATGTGGTGCTGCACAATCAGGCGACCGATCGTTTGATTCTGGGTACCTCGACCGGCCTGCTGCAATGCTTGCACGAAACAAGCTGACCGAGCCATTTGTGCACGCGTTCGAGCGCGAAAAGCTGCAAGCCAAGAATCGCGAAGTCGTACAAGACGCTGGCGATGCCGAAGGCGACGCGCCCATGGAAGCGATGCCTGCCAATGACGATCCCTTCGGCAACAAGCCGATGGCCGATCCATTCGGCGGCGCGCCCGAGAACGATCCCTTCGGCGAAGCGCCCAAGAAGGGTGGCGGTGTTCCGCCGCCAGCGCCCGCCAACGACGATCCGTTCGGCAGCCCGCCTCCGAAGGGCAATCCGCCGCCGGCCGCCGAGAACGATCCGTTCGGCTGATCGCGCGGGACAGTTGGTCTCTTCGCAAATTTCGCAAAGCCCCGGCCTGTTGGTCGGGGCTTTTTTTGTCGATGCGACCGATTACGGGGCTTTTGAACACTCCTTGACCAATCGCAGCCCAAGTTCGACAACTAATAGCTTGTCCTGTTTGCACCTCGCCCACTGTCCACTGACGACGCTCCGCCCATGGCTGCTCCCGCATCGACGTCCCCTCCGCCTGAACTCGTTGCCGTCCGCCGGGCGCTGATTAGCGTCAGCGACAAGACCGGCCTGGCGGAATTCGCACAAGCGCTGGCTGCGCAGGGAATTGAGCTCTATTCGACTGGCGGCACGCGCAAGTTCCTGGAGGACGCCGGGCTGAAGGTGCAAGACGTCTCGGCCTACACGGGCTTTCCCGAGATGATGGACGGGCGGCTCAAGACGCTGCATCCGAAGATCTTTGGCGGCATTTTGTGCCGGCACGATCGCGCCGACGACATGGCTGCGCTCGAGCAACATGGCATCGCCACGTTTGAATTGGTGGTCGTCAACCTGTATCCGTTCGAGCAAACCATCGCCAAGCCGGGCGTGACGCGTCCCGAAGCGATCGAGCAGATCGACATCGGCGGACCAAGCCTGGTCCGTGCGACCGCGAAGAACCACGCCTTCACGTCGATCGCCACGAACCATCAGCAATACGCACAAATTCTCGCCGAGCTGCGCGAGCGCGGCGGCATTAGTTGGGGCCTGCGTCGCCAGTTGGCCGCTGCCGCCTTCGCCGCCACCGCCGCTTACGATCAGGCGATTGCCACCTACTTCGCCGCGCAAGAATCGACCGCAGCGTTTCCGCCGACGATCAACGTGCCGCTAACGCTCTCGGCCACGTTGCGCTACGGCGAGAACCCGCATCAAAAGGCGGCCGTTTACTCGGTGTCGGGCTTCCAAGGACCGAGCCTGGTCTCGGCGAAGCAACTCAACGGCAAAGAGCTTTCGTACAACAATCTGCTCGACCTCGATAGCGCGCTGGCAATGGTGCGCGGCTTTGCACAACCGGCCGTGTCGGTCATCAAGCACAACAACCCGTGCGGCGCAGCGATCGGCACAAGCCTCGCCGAGGCGACGCGCAAGGCTCTCGATGGCGATCCGCTGTCGGCCTTCGGCGGCGTGCTGGCCATGAACACCGAAGTTGATCTGGCGACGGCCGAAGTGCTCGCCACGCCGGGTTTGTTTATCGAAGCGATTGTTGCGCCGGGCTTCTCGGCCGAAGCGCTCAAGGTGCTGACGACCAAGCCCAAGTGGAAGGCCAACGTGCGACTGATGGAAGTCGGCCCGCTGGCCGAGCAGAAGCTGTCGCAGCAACTGCGGTTCATCGAAGGCGGCTTCCTGGCGCAAGATGGCGACGTGTTACCCGACCCTGAAAACGAATGGAAGGTCGTCACCGACGTGCAGCCCAGCACGGCGCTGCTCAACGATCTGCGCTTCGCCTGGGCGATGGTGCGGCACATCAAGTCGAACGCGATTTGCTTGTGCAAAGACGGCATGCTGCTGGGCGCCGGCGCAGGCCAGATGAGCCGCGTCGATTCGGTCGAGATCGCCATCAAGAAGGCCGGCGAGCGTGGCCCCGGTGCGGTGCTGGCTTCGGATGCGTTCTTTCCGTTTCCCGATTCGATCCATCGCGCGGCCGAAGCTCAAGTCGCCGCGATCATTCAGCCCGGCGGCAGCGTGAAAGATCCCGAAACGATCGCCGCCGCCAACCAGCACGGCCTGCCGATGATCTTCACCGGCCGCCGCCACTTCAAGCACTAAACGTAGGTCCCGCCTGCCGGGCGGGACCGGATGTGAGTTCTCTTGTACTCGCGGCTTGCCTTGGCGAGACATTCGCAATCGCAAGACAGCTTGCGTCTAAACAGGCAAGCGGCTTCTTCAATGCCGCTCGCCATGTAGATTGCCGCCGCAATCAGTGCCGCCTGGCAGGCGACACCTACTTACTTGTTTGCGCTCACTGAAATTGTTGGATTGGTCTCGAGGCGATCTGTCGGGCAAGGAATTGTGATTCAAGCAACTCTTGCGTACGAGGATCCCCTCCATTAGTATAC
>JAEZGD010000661.1 GCA_023417165.1 Planctomycetota bacterium | reverse complement strand
GTTCAAGATCGGCGACCAAGAGTACACGCTGGCCACCAACAACGGCCCCAACCACTTGCATGGCGGCGAGAAAGGCTTTGACGCCGTCGTCTGGAAGGCCGAAGAAGTCAAGAAAGACGGCGCCGCTGGCGTGAAGTTCAGCTACACCAGCAAGGATGGCGAAGAAGGCTATCCAGGCAACCTCGACGTCGTTGTCACCTACTTGCTGACCGATAACGACGAACTATCGATCGACTACGAAGCCAAGACCGACAAGGCGACGGTGCTGAACCTGACGAACCACTGCTATTGGAATCTCGGCGGCGCAGGCAGCGGCGACATCCTCGATACCGAACTGACGATCGCGGCCGAAGAATACCTGCCGATCGACGAAAACAGCATTCCCACCGGCGTCGCCAAGGTGGAAGGAACCGTGATGGACTTCCGCCAGCCGACCGCCATTGGCGCGCGGATCGACGAACTCAAGAAAGAGCCGCACAAGACCCAAGGCTACGACCACTGCTATGTGCTCGGCGAAAGCGGCAAGCTGAAGCTCGCCGCCAAAGCGAAAGATCCGGAAAGCGGTCGCGTGATGGAGATCCACACCACCGAGCCCGCCATTCAACTGTACTGCGGCAACTTCCTCGGCGGCGGCGCTGGCGAAGGTGGCTTCAAGCAACACGAAGCCTTCTGCCTGGAAACGCAGCACTATCCCGACTCGCCGAACCAACCCGAGTTCCCCACCACGCTGCTCGAACCTGGACAAACCTTCAAGAGCCAGACGGTGCACAAGTTCTCGGTGGAGAAATAGGGCCTAGGCACGAATGAACTACTTGATTGGCTTGATGTTTCACGAGCCGCAGGCATGGGCTCAGTGGCAACGTGGCCTGATCGAGGATTATGAGAGCAGCACTGGCCTGTGGATCGAGGCCGGTGCTGCTCACGAAGCGATCGCGTGGGGCGAGCACGTCGCCCAGGCGCTGCTTCGCCACGTCAATCAAGACGACACGCTCGATTGGAAGGCGTTAGGTTATTACTGCTGGTTGGAGGAATCGCCAACGACCTCCCGTTGGCGTCATTGCCTCGACTTCTTTCAACGCGTTAGCGCAGGCGAGATGCCTGCGCTGACGGAGATGGGAACAGACGCGTATACGCGTTGGCTAGAGCGTAGCAAGCCGGAATGACCGAAGACGATTCGCTATTTGCTCTCTTCGGCCGCCGCTTCTTCTTCCGGCGGGAATTCTACATCTTGATAAACTTGCGCGAGCGTGAGCGTGCAGTCGATGCTTTCTAGCCGCAACGTTTCTTCTAAGCCGTACCGCGGATCAAAGATCCACAGATCGGTGCCTGGCTGGCGGAAGTAGCGCTCGACACTAGGCGCGTCTTGATGCACCAGCACTATCTCCGTCACCGAGTCCAAGCGGCGATAGTGCTTGAACTTGAAGTGCCGATCGTGGTGCTCGGTCGATGGCGACAGCACCTCAATCAACACTTTGGGATTCACCAGCGTGTCGCCTTGGGCATCTTCGAACTGCAGCGGCGCGCACGCCACACTGACTTCCGGATAGGTATAGAGTCCGCTGGCCGCGACCTTGACACGCATGTCCGAATTGAATGGCTCGCAAGGCTTGCCTTGAAGCTGCAACCTCAAATGGAAGTACAAGTTGCCCGAGATGCGCACATGCTCTTTCGAGGCTCCCGCCATGGCGAAGATCTCGCCGGCATAGAACTCATGCTTGTGCTCAGCGCTGCGTTCCAGCGACAAATACTCTTCAGGCGTGTAACGCGTCTTTTGTGGCATCGTGGACCTGACATGCTCCTGAGCGGCCTCCACTATTCTACCATTTCGCTGCCGCTTGGCGCGGCGAGCAATTCTGGCAACAACGAAGCTAGTTCTTCGTATTTCTCGCGATTGCTCAGGCAGAGCGTCACTTGTTCGACCGGCGCATAGGTGCGGCGCAGCAGCGGCTTGAGGCCGACGGCGAAATCAAGCATCGGCAGGCGTCCATACCCGGTGGCGAGCGCCGCGGCGGCAATGGTGCACGCTTCGTACCTGGCCGCCAGTTGTAACGCCTTGTCGAGCGCAGCGGTCACCCAATCCGGCGACGTGTCATAGAAGGCATCAATCGCCACCGCATGCAGGACCACTTTATAAGGCAAGCCGCCGCCGAACGTCGGCGCCACATCGGTCGGCTGCACATAACGCTGGCCGATCTTCTTCAAGTGATACTGCAACTCGATTTGCACGTCTTGGCCATAGCGGTTGAGCAGCGCCGCCCCCAAACCGCCCGACAGCAGCAGCTGCGGATTGGCCGACACGATCAGCGCTTCCGCTGGTTCGTGCAACAGATCGGCATGTTTGAGCTGCCAGCGCATGACGGTTTGCATCTTCTCATCTGAGCGGGGGACGTCAGTCCCCTGAATCATATCCACCACTCGACCACACGCCGCGCTTCATTCCGTCGTAAAACTGCTGGCCGCGCGATAATCGACAGCGCATCCAGGGAGCTTACGCTCCCCGCTCAGGTTCATAGGCAACTACAAATACGCCTGGCACCACTCGGCGGTGCGGGCGACGACTTCCGGCGGCACGCTGTGGCCTTGCTTGTGATTGTAAAGACCCAAACGCGCAGGCTCGCCATACAGTCGATAGACGGGCAGCGCCGCCTCGATGAAGGGCCAGCTTTGATCGCCATCGGCCGAGTCGCCACCGATTAACAGGAACGCGCGTGGCGCGACCAAGGCGAGCAGTTCGTGATGTTCGAGCGCAAAGCCAGGCTC
>JAEZGD010000658.1 GCA_023417165.1 Planctomycetota bacterium | reverse complement strand
CCTTCCTACCGCGTTCGCGGCGCGAGGACGATTTTCGCTTGCAGCATTTGGCCGGAGCGGAAGTAGTCGACGGAGCAATCTTGGCCGGGATTCTTTTCAGCCAGGATCGCATAGATGTCTTCCAGGCTGACCACCGGGCGGCCGTCGACTTTGGTGACGATATCGCCGACCTTCAGACCTGCGCGGGCGGCGGGGCCATCGGCCGCCACCTCCGAGAGCTTCGCCCCTTCGCGTGTTCCTTGGGCTTGGAAGCCGAAATCGGGACCGAGGCCTGGGAACCAGTTGCCATAGACTTGCCCATCGCGCAGGCGGCCCAGTTGAGCGTCGAAGTTTTCGAGCCGGCTGAACAGCAAGCCGCCGAACTCACTGCGCTTGGTTTGCACACCGATGACTTGCCAATTCCGATCGATCAGCGGTCCACCGGCGGCGAAATCGGCGACATCAAAATCGGTCCAGATCATGCCGCGAAAGACGCGACGAATGCCGAGAATGTTGATCGACGGCTGCGCGCCCTTTTCGAGCTTGTTGGCATGCACGAAGCCGACATAGAACTGGTTTTCGGGAATCTCGCGCGCCTCGCCGCGGTTGATGTGCCGGTACTCGCCTTTCTCCGTAATCTTCACCATACCGATATCGAAATCGCGCCAGATGCCGCGCGTCTGGGCCTTCACCGCGCGGCCGTCGGCCAGATGCACGGTGCATTCTTGATTGGGCGCGGCGACCACGTGCCCCGCGGTCAGGATCTCGCCTTCGCGCGAGATGCAAACACCGCTGCCGAGCCGGCCATCCGCCATTTGCAGGATCACCACCGCTGGTGTGACGTGTTCGAGAATCGGCTTGGCAAGATCGCGGCGTGCCTTTTGATTCACGAGTTCCGGCGGCGGCGCGTTGGGAATCTGGTTGAAGTCTTCGGGACGCCGGGCGAGATAGATGTGATCAAAGAGCGCGTGCTGACCATCGGGCACTTCCAGCGTGATGCCGGTGGCGTCGAAGTTGCCGAAATCGGCGTATAGATCGCGCGTCAGCACGACCCATTGATTCGGCAGGTTGGCGTTCCACAAACGCTTGGCCGACTTACGGACCGGCTCGCCTGTGCCGGCGTCGTAACGCGCGGGGCGATCGGCATCGCCATCGTGATTCAGCTCCAGAGCGGCGCGCCCTTCGCCGGTTTTGCGGACCGCGAAGCGGATGTGGCGATACTCGCCCCACTTGGGTTGTTCGCGAATCGCCAGCGGTTGCGGCAGCGTCAAGCGGAAGCGACCGCCAGGCAACACCTGCACCGACTTCGCACCGTAGTGGCGATCGTCGGCGACGAGCTTCACCGCGCCAGTCTGCTCGGCATCGACCGCCGTGAACTCGCCTTCGTCTTCGAAGAGTTGCTGCAAGTGCGGTAACTGGCTGACGACCTGAATCGCGCGGTAGTCGACATAGCCTGTCTCTTTGCTCGCCTGCTGACGAATCTCGACCTGGATCGGCTTTTGCGCGGCATGATAGTTGGTTAGCCGCACCGCGAGCGGCGGTTGATCTTCGTTGCCACGGTGGCGATGCGGGACTTCATACTCGGCGACTGCTTCGCCGCTGATGCGGACTTCCAACTTCGGCGGCGGGCCTGACGAGGTGGCGCGATTGGCAAACACCACCAACCAGTTATCGCCCGGCGAGAGCTTGAGTTCTCGCGAAAGGGTCAGCGGTTGCTGCCGCGTGGCGATGCCGAAGCGATAGTTGCCTGGCGAGTTGTTGAGCTCGTTCCAATAGCTTTGCCAGGCGATGGCGGTTTCTTTGCTGCTCGCGACGTTCCAATCTTGCCAGGCGGCAAACAGCTTTTCGCTACGCTTGGCGACTTCGGCGCGGACCACATCGGGATCGAGTTCGAGCCACGGATCGAGCCAGTCGGTCATGTCGCGCACGTCGAGCGGATCGGCGTTCGCAGGCCGTCCAGCATGCGCGGCATCGACCTGTAAGACAATCGCCTTTTGACCTTGCGCTGGTCCGACGAGCGCGATCGTGCCGAGATCGGCGACTGTTTCCGAACCGACCAGGTACGGGCTTTCCCACAGCGGCGCGGTCGTGACGTCGTTGGCATAGACGCGGGCGCGAACGCAGCCGCCTTTGCCAGCGTTGCGATCCAGGGCGACGCTGCCGCGCAGGGCGCGCACGCCGAGCGGCAGGGCGAAGGTCAGTTCGGTATGTGCGTGCACGCCATAGCCCCAGCCAAAGTCGAGCGTGCCGGAGCGCAGCGGACCACCGTCGACACTCGTGTTCACACGCGGCGCGCGGCCCGTAGCACTCAGCGGCGAACGCGTGACGATCTGGCTGGGCCAGATGCGCGACAGCGGCACTTCGTTGGTGCGCCACATTCGCCGCGCCCAAATGTTCGTGGTGGGCACATAGACCACATCCAGGCTCCAAGCTGGTTGCAGCCCATGGACCCAGCGATCGAAATCTTGATCGTTGCCAAACGCCGAGGTTTGCCGCCGCTGGTAACTGCCAGTCAGGACCAGCCCATCGGTCGTTTCCAACTGATAAAGCCGGGCGTCTAAGTCGTCGGCCGCCAGGACCGCCAGTTCGTCAAAATAAGCTTGCCACGGATCGGTCGCGGCGAGATGAATCTCGGCCATTTCGGCGAATGCGATGCGGCGATTACCGTCTGCCAGCAGCACGTTGACATAGCTGGGACCAAATCGCACCGCGC
>JAEZGD010000628.1 GCA_023417165.1 Planctomycetota bacterium | reverse complement strand
AAGCCTGGTTGAAGTGGATGGTCGAGCACGAGATCCAGCACGTACGGCTCGAAACCTAACCTAGGCTGTTCCCGCCTGCGTCAAGAAATGATCGTGGAACGAAGCGCGGCTTCGTTCTTGATGGTTCCTCAATCCTTTGATGATGTTGGCTGTTGTGTTAGGTCCTGGCGATCACGAATGTACGGTTGAAGTTGGCGAACGTTTGCGCCGTTATTTGGTGCATGTGCCGCCCAGCACGCCTGCGCCTGAGAAGTGGCCGGTGGTGTTCTGCTTTCATGGCGGTGGATCGAATCCCGAACAGATGAGCGACTTCACCGGGCTGAGCGAACTAGCCGACGCGCGCGGGTTTGTGGTCGTTTATCCGGCGGGAACCGGCATCATCGAAAGCGCGCTTACTTGGAATGCCGGGAACTGCTGCGGCCGCGCGCATCGCTTGAAGGTGGACGAAGTCGCGTTCATCACGGCGCTGCTTGATGATTTGCAGAAGCGCGTCGCTGTCGACGAGCAGCGCATCTATGCCACTGGCATGTCCAATGGCGCGATGATGTCGTATCTGATGGCCGATCGACTGAGCGAGCGTTTTGCGGCGATTGGTCCGGTCGGTGGACCGATGGGTTTTGAAACGTGCTCGCCGAGCGTGCCGGTGCCGATCATTCACTTTCATGGCACCGCCGACGAGTTCGCGCCGTACATTGGCGGTGTTGGACGCAGAAGTGTTTCGAAGACCAATTTTGTTTCGGTCGAGCACACGATCGAAGAGTGGGTGCGCGCGAATCACTGCGAACTGACGCCGCTCGTCGAGGAGTTGGTGCTGGGTAACGAAGTCGCGCCGACGCGGATCACGCGCTATTCGTATCGCCCACTGTCCGGCGGCGCGGAAGTGGTGCTGTATCAACTGCACGAGATCGGTCACACGTGGCCGGGGCGGCAAAGCCGCTTCAAGGCGCTGGGAACGGTGACCAAAGACATTCAAGCCAGCGAAGTGATGTGGGACTTCTTTACGAAGTACACGCGCTAGCGCCCTGCGGGACAAGAACGAAAAAAGCCTTGTAGACGTCGCTCCGTCGTCATCTACAAGGCTCTATCCTGAAACGAGACGACCGAGGTCGTCCCGCCCTCCCGGTTTGTTGCTATCCTTACGTATCGGACGCGCCGCCGGCGCTACGTGAGCCGATCTCTCTTAAAATGCCGCCTCTGAATACAAGTGTTTGCCGCAAACCAATTTCCGTTGATCAGTGAAATTGCGGCGCTGCTGCTGACGGCGGCATCTAACGGTTTGCTACAGCTTTCGACGGTGCTGGTGCTGGCTTTCATCGCTGTCATCGTGCTGCGTTCTTACCAACGATTCCGCGGTTCGACGCTGGTCGGGCCCTGGACGTGGACGTTAGCGGCCTTGCTGGGATTGGGCGCTGCGACCCTTTTGCCGGGCGAAGAAGCCTATGACGCCGGGCGGTTTGCGGCAGCGATGGGCATTTTTTGCCCCGTGATGTCGGTGCTCGGTGCGAAACGGCCGCAAGATAAAGCTTGGCATTGGATTGTGCTGAGCCTGTGGGGCATCTTAGCCCTGCCAGCGCTCGAAGCCATGATCTTACGCCCCGGACAGCCGCTGGCGATTGTTGACTTTCGGGCTTGGTTCTTGGTCGTGCTGATTGGACTTAACGTACTGGTCTATTTTCCGACGCGGCACTGGTTCGCATCGCTGCTCTTGGGCGGAGCGCAAATCAGCATTTGCTGGCCGTTTTTACCATGGACCATAGTTTCTTATTCGCCTTGGCAGACATTGAACGCCAGCCTGCTGTTATTGGGGGCCGCACTGCTGACCAGGTGGCCAAAACGTCGCGCGCCAGGTTTTGATCGCACCTGGCTCAACTTTCGTGACGCGTTTGGCGCGCTGTGGGCCGCTCGCGTGTTAGAGCGTGTGAATGCGACCGCGACGATGTACGACTGGCCCGTCCGCTTGGGATGGTATGGCTTTCATGACGCCAATGATCCTGCCAAAGCGGCAGAGATTCCGCCCGAGCTTGAGCAAAGCGTATCGCAAACGATGTCGAATCTGCTGCGTCGCTTCCTTGCTTCGTAAGACTTTACAGTACCTCGCGCGTGCTAGCATTCGATGCGCAGCGTTGAATGTTGAATGCCTCCCAGGTTGAGAACGCATTTCCCGAACGGCTATACTGACCCTTGGCGTACAATGCCGCCGCAAAGGGCGGATCGCGGCAAACCTTATTCGTTCCCCTTCATACGGAGATTACGAAGGATGGCCACGGTGAGTATTGATAACGTCGCACAGATCGGCGAGATGGCGGGTTTGGTCTGGCATACTCTCGAAGAGCACGGCCCGCAGTCGTTGGCGAAGCTGGTCAAGCTGATTGACGCTCCGCGCGACGCCATCATGCAAGCGCTCGGTTGGTTAGCCCGCGAAGATAAAATCACCATCGACGAAACAAGCCGCGGCAAGATTGTGACACTGCGCCGAGACATCTAGTAGCGCAGCGCAGGGATTAGTCATTCGTCATTCCCTCGACATTTGACTTTCGGCCTTGGACATTCGCAACAGGTGCGGCCCGCAGACGCGCCATACCCGACTTCTTACTTGCTCTCGTAGATCGGCAAATATCGATACTGCACTTCCAGCGAGAGCAAGTTGAGGGTGGTGACATAGAGCCGCCCGGCGGTCGGGCCCCAGCGATCAGGCACAGGATTGATCGGATCCCAGCTACCGGCATACGGGCCTTGCTGAATCTGCGACCGCAACAAGAGCGGATGAATCTGTGCTTGCCAGCGCTGCCAGTAATCGCCGCCAAGGTGCCACATCACTTGCGTCGAATAGTACCAGTAGTAAGTATCGCGCGGCGTTTCGACAATCAAGCGCGGACGCACAGTGCCCACCTGCGGCGGATTGGCAAGCAAGTATTCGCCGCCGCGCTGCATTTCGACGCTCGTCTTGCTGGTGCCCAGGTAAAGCCGCATCAGCAGACCGACCGAAGTCATCGTCTTGCTGACGCTACGGCCGTGGCGTTGCGTCGCGGTGTCGTTTGCCCAAGGATCGTAGCGATACAAGTGTTGCTTACCTTCGCCGCCATGGCTGACGTCGAGCCACTTGCGAATCTTGGTGTAGGTATCGGCCGGCACGTCAAGATTGGCCATCTCGGCCGACTTCAGCGCCAACATCATCCAGCCCGTGACCGAAGTGTCGCTGCCTGCTTGCGGCACATAGCGCCAACCGCCGCGTTCTTTGTTTTGCGATTTTACGATGAAGTCGACTGAGCGCTGCGCCGCATCGCGCAGTTCAGGATCGCCCGTCATGCCATAAGCTTCGCACAGCGCGAGCGTGGCTAACGCGTGACTATAAAGCCACGCACTGGCGTTGGAGCGCTCGTCGGCCTTCATGAACAGGTCGCCGTTCTTCTGCTGGTTCTTCAGCAAGAACTGCAGGCCGCCATTCACAATATCTTTGTACTTGTGCTCGCGGTGGCTATAGCCTGCACCTTGAAAGGCGAGAATGGCAAGCGCGGTAGCGGCCGTATCGCTGGCCAGCATTTCAGCGCCGCCAGGATCGTGACCTTGCAAGCTCCAACTGCCATCGTCGAGTTGGTGCTTGGCCAGATAGACCAGTCCCAACTCAATCGTTTCTTCGGTTTGTGGCGAAGCCGAACCGCCGCCACCACGACCATCGAGACCACGTCGGCGGAAACCGTCCGTGGCGACGATCGCGCCGGTGTTGATGCTCAGATCGCCGCCAACCTTTTGGCGAATGAATCGCGAATCTTTGACTTGCACATCGAGCGATTCGCTACTGGCGCGACGACTGTTAATGCCGACATCGAGCGCTACTTCATCGCCTAGGCCACCAGGGCCTTCTTCGGCGCCGATGGGAACAGGAATTGCGCCAGTGACTTCCTGACGCGTCATTTGGCCCCG
>JAEZGD010000516.1 GCA_023417165.1 Planctomycetota bacterium | reverse complement strand
CCTGAGTGCTTGTGCCGGCTGTCTATCATCTTGCGTGGCAATGGTTTGCGAAGATTGATGACCCGCCAGGCAGCGGCCGATGTGGAGGGCCCAGTCCATGAAATGCCAGCATTGCGAGAAGCCAGCAACCTTTCACATTACCGAGCTGACCGGCCCGGTCCCGCAAGAGTTGCATCTGTGCGAGGAGCACGCCCGGCAGTATCTGACGAAGCCGGAAGAAGAGCCTGTCGAACCGGTGCCTTCGGTCGCGGCCGCGATTAACAAGCAGATGAAGCTCGGCCAAACCGCCGAGGAACTGGCAAAGCTCGATCAGCGCGCATGCCCCGTCTGCGGGATTACCTTCTACGAGTTTCGGCACCAAGGGCGGCTTGGCTGCCCGCACGATTATGTGTGCTTTCAGCAAGAACTCGAACCGCTACTGGTCAATATTCACAGCGAAACGAATCATTTAGGCAAACGCCCCAAGCGCGGCGCGCACGGCACCGATCGCCAGACGGAACTCATTCGTCTGCGGCGCGAGATGAAAGAAGCGGTCGAGCGCGAGGATTACGAAGGGGCGTCGCAGATTCGCGATCAGATTCGCCAGATTGAAAAGGAAGGCTCTGGGGCGTAGCATGCCCGCTTGGCTGCCCTTTGCTTCCAAGCTGTGCTGAGAAGCGCGCATTCGCGAAGCTAGGTTGCGCAGGCCAGCGAGCACCGTACAATAGTTAGACCATCGGATCGGCTGCCTGGGGCGAGTCGGCGCGAAGCCGGCATCCCTATGTCGGGTTGAGGCCGTCGCGGTCCGCCGCGCGTCCTTCAGGTCCCTGCCACCCGGCCAAAGCCCCCGATCAGAAAGACGAGAAGTAACGTGAAATTGGACGAGCTTGCGATTCGTTGCGGCGAGTGGTTGCGCGGTTCTGGCCCCGAGTCGGACATCGTCATCAGCACTCGCATTCGCTTAGCGCGCAACCTGGCGGATTTTCCGTTCGTGCGCCGCTGCACGCCTGCCGATCGCATCGCGATCGAGCGCATCGTGCGCGATGGCATCGACAAAGTGGCTCCCTGGAAGGATCGGATTACTTACGTCAACGTGGCTGACATCGGCCAGGTGGACCGGCAGTTTCTGGTCGAGCGCCAGTTGATCAGCCGCGAGTTGTCCGAAGCCGACGGCGCCCGCGGCGTCGCCATCGATAACGACGAGACGTTCTCGGTGATGATCAACGAAGAAGACCACTTGCGCCTGCAAGTGATGCACAGCGGCCTCGATCTGCGCGCCGCCTGGGATCAGATCAACCAGATCGACGACTTGCTGGAAGAGCAGGTTAATTTCGCGTTTCACGAGCAATTGGGCTATTTGACCGCTTGCCCCACCAATGTGGGCACCGGCCTGCGCGTCAGTGTGATGCTGCACTTGCCGGCGCTGGTCATTACGCGACAGATCGAAAAAGTCTTTCGCAGCCTGCAAAAAATCAGCCTCGCGGTCCGCGGCCTGTATGGCGAAGGCTCGCAAGCGATGGGCGACTTCTATCAGATCAGCAACCAGATTACGCTGGGACGTAGCGAAGAAACGTTGCTGGCCCAGGTGGGCGACGTCGTCCCGGTGCTAATCGACTACGAACGCCGGGCGAGAGAGTTTTTGATCAAAGAAAGCCAGAAAGACCTGCACGATCGCGTCAGCCGTGCGTATGGCATTTTGTGCACCGCGCAGACGATCAGCAGCGAAGAGACCATGCACCTGCTCTCGAGCGTGCGCATGGGCATCAACCTGGGGTTGATCGAAGACCTCGAGATTCCCACGGTCAACAAACTGTTTATTCACACTCAGCCGGCGCACTTGCAAAAGTTGCGTGGCTCCGAACTCGACACTGCCGACCGCAATATCGAACGCGCCCACTATCTGCAGCGCCACTTGCTGCGCAAGTCAGGGGAGAACGGCGCGGAAAAGAACTAGCGCCCGCTCGGGAGCGAATGTCCCCATGACCACACACGACAACGCTCGAAAAGACAGTGTGGTCAGGCGTTGGTCGTGGTCGCATTCTCTGGCGAAAGCTTGCCTTTTTGCGAGCGCTTTTTGCCTTCTGTTCGCGCTGACGGCCGATTCGGCTATTGCTCAAAACAATCCCGCCACTGCCGAGTGGCCCATGGACACGCTGCGTCTGAAAGACGGGCGAGTCCTGAAGGGGCTGGTGCAATCGCGGCGTGATGGCGAAGTCGAATTCATCGAGATCGTCCGCCCACGCGGCAAGCCGATGTATGGCGTGCTGTACCCGATCGCGCCTGGCGAAGTGCAAGAACTGGTCAGCATCAGTGACGAAGACCGCCGCACACTGTCGGAACGTTTCGCCGAATTCCGCCATCGCGCGGTCGTAGAGGCTGGTCGCCTGGAAGCGCTGCCGCTCGAAACGGTCGAGCGCGAGCGGCAGACGTGGTATGTCTATCAAGGACCATGGTTCACGCTGGATAGCACGGCCGATGAAGCCACGACGCGGCGCTGTATCGTGCGGATTGAGCAGACGTTTCGTGCGTATCGGCTGATCTTGCCGCCGCGCACGTCCGAACGTCGCAACCTGCGGATCGTGCTGCATGGTTCGATGGACGACTATCGCACGCATCTGCGCACGCTGGGCCTCGATATCGCGAATCCTGCTTATTTTTCGGTCACGCACAACGAAATCGTCGCCGGCAGCGACCTCTCGCAATACGCCGGCGAACTCGCCAAGGCGAGCGCGCAAAGCGAAGCGACGCGCCGCGAATATCTCGACTTGGATCAAGGCCTGGGCGACAAGCTCAAGCAGTTGTCGGACGAGATGCAGCGCCGCGGCTTCACCAAAGACGAGATCAAGTCCGAGTTGCAAGCGCGCCGCAATGCGTGGAGCAGCAAGCTGCAAAAAATGGAGCAGAAACTGGCCGAGATTCGTCGTCGCAACGACGCCCGCTTCGCGCAGGTGACGCAGGACATGTTCCGGCGGCTCGGGCACGAAGCGTTTCACGCGTACGTCGAAAACTACGTCTTTCCGCACGACCAAGGCGATTTGCCGCGGTGGCTGAACGAAGGGCTGGCGC
>JAEZGD010000505.1 GCA_023417165.1 Planctomycetota bacterium | reverse complement strand
GCTATAGGGAATGCCGACTTCGCACATGTCGCAGCCGCGCGCCGCCAGTTCGCGGATTACCGCCGCGGTGAAATCGAGATCCGGATCACCGGCCGTGATGAAGGGCATGAAGGCTTTGCGTTTCTCGGCCTTCAATCGGGCGAAGAGTTGGTCGACAGCAGACATGGATCTTGGGGGCAGAGGGAAATGGCAAACAACCGCGGGCCAAACGAACTAGCTTAACCCGCGGCGGCATCCATTACAGGGGGGAAGGCGCTGACGGGCTGAAAGCGCTGCTCTGGGCGGCTATGATAGCGAACTTGGTCGCTCCTTGGAGAAACTTCGCATGCTTCGGATTTGTGCTGCATTTGTATTGGGATTGCTGTGCTTCGCCCCGGCTGGCGCTGCGGAACCGGGCCGACTCAACATCGTGCTGCTATGTACCGACGACCAGCGCTGGGACACCTTGGGCTGCACCGGCAACAAGATCATTCAAACACCGCATATCGACGCCCTGGCGCGCGAAGGACTGGTCTTTGACAACAGTTTTGTCACGACCAGCATCTGCTCGATCAGCCGCGCCAGCCTATTCACTGGCCAGTACGCCCGGCGACATGGAATTGTCGATTTCGCCGAGCCATTGACCGACGAGCAGCTCGCCAATTCCTATCCTGGCAAGCTGAAAGCGGCCGGCTATCGGATGGGCTTCGTCGGCAAATGGGGGGTGGGGAACAAGTCGCCGCGCGAGCTGTACGACCTTTGGGGCGGCTTCGGTGGGCAAGGTCGCTACTTCGAGCCCGGCGACGACGAACATATTAACCGCAAGATGTCTCGCCAGGCGGTTGAGTTCCTGGCTGGGTGCAGCGACGACCAGCCCTTCTGTTTGCAGGTTAGCTTCAAAGCGGCTCACGCCCAGGATGGCGAGAAGTGGGAGTTTCCCACCGAGCAGTCGCTACGTGAACTCTACAAAGACGTGCACATTCCGCCTCCTGCCACCGCCACCGAACAGCATCATGCCGCGCTGCCCCCGATGCTGCGCGATAGCGAAGGACATCGACGTTGGAAGCCGCGCTTCAGTACGCCGGAGTTGTACCAATCGACGGTCAAAGACTATTACCGCTTGATTACCGGTGTCGATCGTGTCGTAGGCGAGGTCATCCAGACCTTGCGCGACAAAGAACTGTTTGATAACACGCTGGTCATCTTCACGGGCGACAACGGCTATTATCTGGGCGACTTTGGACTGGCCGATAAATGGTTCATGCACGAGCCGTCGATTCGATTGCCACTCGTGATTTACGACCCGCGTCTGCCGGCCGAAAAGCGAAATCGCCACATCACTGACTGGGCGCTGAATATCGACATTGCGCCGACGATCCTGGGCGCGGCGCAGATCACTCCGCCTGCGACCATGCAGGGGCTCGATCTGCTGGCTGCGTCGAATGCACAGAAGTTGGCCGATCGCCGCGAATTCTATTACGAGCATCCCTTCAAGCATCCAGGCATTCCGTTTACCGAAGGGGTGCGCGGCGAACGCTTCAAGTACGCCCGGTACGAACAGAAAGACGTCGTGGTCGAGCAACTATTTGATCTCGTTGCCGATCCGCTCGAAGAACACGATCTGGCGGCCCAGCCGGAGCAGCGCGAGACCCTGAACAAGCTGCGTGCCCGATTGGCCGACTGGCGAAAGGAAGTCGAATGACAATCTCCCGACAACATTGGTTCGCTGGGCTGCCGCTGTTTGGGGCGCTGGCGTTCCTATTGCTTTCTCCCGTGCCGCAGCGTGCGGCGTCCCCTTCCGCAAGCACTCAGAAGATGCAATATCCCGAGACGCGCCGTGGCGACACGGTCGACAACTACCACGGCACGAACATCGCCGATCCTTATCGCTGGCTCGAAGAACCCGACAGCCCCGAGACGCGCGCCTGGGTGACCGAGCAGAACAAGCTCACCAACCAGTTTCTCGACGAGATCCCCGCCCGCCAGGCGATTCGCAAGCGGCTCGAAGGCTTGTGGAACTACGAACGGTTCGGACTGCCGGTGAAGCGCGGCGGACGCTACTTTTTCACTCGCAATGACGGCCTGCAGAATCAATCGGTGCTGTTTGTCACCGATTCGCTCGTTGCTGAACCTCGCTTGCTGCTCGATCCCAACACGCTCTCCAAAGATGGCACCGTTTCGCTGACTGGTTGGCGCCCCAGCGACGACGGCAAGCTGCTGGCCTATGGCCTGGCTTCGGCCGGTTCTGATTGGCAAGAGTGGAAAGTGCTGGAAGTCGACAGCGGCAAGAATACCGATGACGTGATTCAGTGGGTGAAGTTCTCGGGCGCGTCGTGGAAGAAAGATGGGAGCGGCTTCTATTACAGCCGCTATGACGCGCCGCAGCCTGGCGAGACCTATACCGCGGCCAATTACTATCACAAGCTGTACTTCCACAAGCTCGGCACGCCGCAGAGCGAAGATCGCCTGATCTACAAGCGTGACGACGAAAAGGAATGGGGCTTCGGCGGCTATGTGACCGAAGATGGCCGCTATTTGTTGATTCACGTGTGGCGAGGTTCGGAATCGAAGAACCTCCTCTTCTATCAAGACCTGACCAAAGAAGACGCGCCGATCGTGGAACTCATCCGCGATTGGGAAGCGTCGTTCGACTTCGTGGGCAACGAAGGCTCGAAGTTCTGGCTGGCGACTGACTTTCAAGCGCCGAAGCAACGGATCGTGCAGATCGATCTGGAAAAGCCGACGCAAGACGAGTGGCGCGAGATTGTGCCCGAAACGGCGGACACGCTTACCGATGTCAGCTTTGTGGGCCAGCGCCTGATCTGCCAATACCTGCACGACGTGCAAGCCCAGGTGAAGCAGTTCGCTTTGGATGGCAAGCCGCTGGGCGACATTGCCTTGCCGGCAGGCGGCACCGCGGGCGGCTTTGGCGGTCGGCAGGACGAGCGCGAAACCTTTTATTACTTCACGAACCAAACGACGCCGACCACCGTCTTTCGCTACGACCTGGAGACCAATCAGAGCACAGTCTTCCGTCGCCCGCAGGTCGATTTTGCAGGCGAGAACTATGTCGTGCGGCAGGTCTTTTATCGCAGCAAAGATGGCACGCGCGTGCCGCTAATGATCGCCCATCGCAAGGATTTAGAGCTCAACGGCCAAAATCCCACGATGTTGTACGGCTATGGCGGATTCGATATCTCGATGACGCCGGCCTTCAGCGTGACTTCGGCCGCATGGCTGGAGATGGGGGGCGTGTATGCGGTCGCCTGTTTGCGCGGCGGTGGCGAATACGGACGCGAGTGGCACGACGCCGGCAAGCTCGACAAGAAGCAGAACGTCTTCGACGACTTTATCGCCGCGGCCGAATACCTGATCGACGAGAAGATTACCTCGCCGGGCAAGCTGGCGATTAAAGGTGGGTCGAATGGCGGATTGCTTGTGGGAGCCTGTTTGACACAGCGCCCCGATCTGTTCGGCGCGGCGCTGCCTGGCGTCGGCGTGCTCGATATGCTGCGTTATCACCAGTTTACGATTGGCCGCGCATGGAAGCTCGAATATGGCTCGGCCGACGATCCCGAGCAGTTCAAGACACTGCTGGCCTATTCGCCGCTGCACAACATTAAATCGGGCGCGCAGTATCCGCCGACGCTGGTCACCACTGGCGATCATGACGACCGCGTGGTGCCGGCGCACAGTTACAAATTTGCCGCTGAGTTGCAGCGAGCGCAAGGAGGCGACGCGCCGATTCTGATTCGGATCGACGTCAGCGCCGGCCACGGCGGCGGCAAGCCGACCACCAAATTGATCGAGGAATCGGCCGATACCTTGGCCTTTCTGGTGCGTGTGCTGAACATGGAACTGCCTAAACCGTAGCGGGCCCGGTGGCGAGTGGGAGGGAATTTGGGATTTAACCTCCCCCCTCCCCTTTGCCCCAAACGCATTCGCCGCAAAAATGGCGGGTTTGCGACGCTTTCTTCCTTTTTGCAATTGGAACCTGCGGCCATGCCTAGCTGCGTGTTGGCTTACTCGGGCGGTTTAGATACTTCGGTGATTCTGGGTTGGTTGATGGACGAAGGCTACGACGTCCATGCGGTGTATGTCGACCTGGGACAGCCGTGCGAAGACCGCGAAGCGATCTTGAAGAAGGCCCGCGATATTGGTGCCAAGTCGGCCAAGATTGTCGACGCCCAGGAAGAACTGTGCCGCGATTTTGCCTTCCCGGTCATGCAGTGGCAAGCGAAGTACGAAGGCGTCTACCTGCTGGGCACTTCGATCGCCCGGCCGTTGATCAGCAAGGTGTGCTTGCAAGTGGCGCGCGAAGTGGGCGCCGATGCCTATGTGCACGGCGCTACGGGTAAAGGCAACGACCAGTGCCGTTTTCAACTCGCGGCCGAAGCGCTCGATCCCTCGGTCAATTTGATCGCGCCGTGGCGAATCGAGGCGTTCCGCGAATTGTTCCCGGGCCGCACCGCGATGATCGAGTACTGCAACCAGCGGAACATTCCGGTCAAAGCTTCGGTCGCCAAGCCGTATAGCTCGGACGAGAACTGCCTGCACATCAGCTACGAAGCGGGCAAGCTGGAAGATTTGAACGTCAATGGCGTCGATCTCGTCGAGTTCGGCATGACGGTCAAGCCGCAGCAAGCGCCCGACAAGGTCGAGAACATCAAG
This sequence comes from Planctomycetota bacterium, assembly GCA_023417165.1. Classification (GTDB taxonomy): domain Bacteria; phylum Planctomycetota; class Planctomycetia; order Pirellulales; family Pirellulaceae; genus JAEZGD01. The sequence continues at coordinate 390 of JAEZGD010000505.1, read as the reverse complement.
CTGACCTTCGAGCAAGGCGTGCCGGTGGCCCTGAATGGCCAGAAGCTCTCGGCGCTGCAAATGGTCAAAGCGCTCAACGAGATCGGCGGCCGTAACGGCATCGGCCATGTGGACATGGTCGAGAACCGCTTTGTCGGCATGAAGAGCCGCGGCGTTTACGAATCGCCGGGCATGACGATCCTGTACACCGGCCATCGCGTCGTCGAGCAATTGACGATGGACCGCGACCTGATGCACCTGCGCGATCGGTTGTCGCCTGAAGTCGCCGAGATGGTGTACTACGGCTTCTGGTATCACGCCAAGATGGACGCGCTGCTGGCCTTCATCAAGGACGCGCAAAAGACCGTCACTGGCGAGGTCAGCCTCGACCTGTACAAGGGCAACATCATT
>JAEZGD010000485.1 GCA_023417165.1 Planctomycetota bacterium | reverse complement strand
AATCGGTTCGCTTGCGAAGTTCCGAGGCGAGGTAAGCGGCATTCTCTTTCGAGATCAGCCATGCATCGACGCCGGGCGATTGCACGGTGACGGGGCGCATCATGGTGTGAAACTTCGCGCGCCAGTTAGGACTGCCGATGGTGACCAGTCGCAGGCCGAGCGAATAGGTGTCGGCCTGGCTAAGCACGAAGCGATCGACGACATCGGCGACGACGCGCTGCGTTTCGGCTGTGTGATAGACGCGCAAGGTGTCGCGATCGGCATTCAGCACGCTGACGGCATCGGTGAACCAAACGTCGGTCCCGGTCTCGCGCAGAATCCAATCAACAATCGCCTGTTCCGGCTTTTCGGTGGTGGTGACTTTGGAGGTGTAAGGCCGAATGTCGTACTCGCGCCACACTTGGCCACGATTGGCAGGCAGCTTGCCTTCGCCGACAGTTACGCGGGTGGCGCTGGGAGTGACTGGACTAATCGCACTGGCGGCAGGCGTGTCGACCGGCTTAATCGCGTTACTGGTGGTCGTCGCCGGGCGCTTTTCGTGCAGCGCGGTGGGATTGACGCCGGGCAGGCCTTTCTTAGGGGCGCGCCACTGGACGTCACTCTCCGCAGCAGCAGCCGGCGTCGCCCCGATGCGCTGCGGACGAAGCTGAGCATACGCAGCAGGCACCAGCAAAAGCCAACAGCAGATACCAAGAAGTAAGCGGGACATCGTTCGGCCTCCTTGCCGGACGGGTAAATGGGCGGGCGGAGTATAGGCAACCAGCGTAGGGGGGACAAGACGAATCGCACGGCGTTTCGGACGTCTGCGGCCCCTCGCGCAACTTCGCACCAACTCTTGACAATTAACAACAAAGTGTGTACAATAATCTCAACAGAATTCCACTCGCATCAACGACCGTCGATCACACAAGCTGGAGAAGATACACAACTTGTTGCACCACGCATATTTGGTAGTGTCGATGCTGGACGAGAACGCCGTTAAGTCTTTGGAGGACTAGCACCTACGCAGGCATCCCTGCTGCAAAAAACCAGGCATATGCGGCCGTATGTCCTGAGAACGGTGCGAAGGGCGGCGTTGCCGTTTGCTTGACCGAGAGGGTGCAAAAGCCGACAATCACCATTGATGGGGCGACCAGATCTCAGCTCTTCTCGCTGGATCGCCACGACGGAGCGGAAATGAGCGTCGTAGACTCCGATTCCGAGGTCCGGCTTTTACGCCCGCTGGCGAAGCGCCAGCGTTGGATCGTGCTCGATCCACCTCCCGCTACAACTCTAGCACCACCGGAACCCGCAGCGCCGTCACCGGAACCAACGTCGCCCACCGCAGTGGCGTCACCTCCCGCTGCCGAAGCGCCGCCGCTGCCGCCGAGCCCAAGCGAAGGCATATCGAATCGCCCCATTTTGGTGTCAGTCGCGCCGCCGCCAGTGGCTGTTCCCCCGCTGCCACACGTTCACACGAGAGCGAATCCGCTCCTTCGGTTACTCGCAGCACTGCGCATGCGTATCGCGGTGCCGGCATGGCTGGTGAGCCTGGTGGTGCACTTAACCGCGTTGATTGTGCTGGGGCTATGGATGCTTCCCGAGCGCAACAACCAGCCGCAAACGCTGATCGTCGCGATCTCGCAGCCTGAGTCCGAAGCGCTCGAAGCGTTGCCAGAGATTATCTTCACGCCACCGCCCGAGACCTATGAAGCGGTGGCGATCGACGCGCCGGCGACTTCGCTAACCGAATTGCAAACCACCGCGGAGGCCGCCGCCGCTAGTGCAGGCGGAGCCAATGCGATCGACGATTTAGCTTTCGAGGCCGCCAATCCCAGCGACATACTCGGCTCTGGCGGCGCGGCCATGCGCACGATCGGCAGCGGCGCTGCGTATTCGGCCGAATTCTTCGGTGTCAAAGCAAAGGGGCGCAGGTTCGTCTTTATTGTCGATGCCTCCGGCAGCATGCAGGGCGAGCGATTCATGCATGCCAAAGAAGAGCTAATGTACGCGATCCGGCGACTCGACAAGTCGCAATCGTTCTATGTGATCTTCTTCAACAGCAATACCTACCGGATGTTTGCAGACAACGACACTGCGCCGGCAGAATATCCGATTGCTGCTACCACCTCGAACATACGCAAATTGGCTCAGTGGCTCAAAGGCATCGAAGCGCAGACGCAAACTAATCCGCGGCAAGCCGTGCAGTATGCATTGGAGATGCGGCCGGATGCCATTTATATCCTATCCGACGGCGAGTTTACCGATGGCGGCATGACCGAGCAGTTTCTCGCGCAAGAGAACGTCATCGACGATCCTGTCGATGGAATGCGACCGCGCGTGGTGATTCATACGATTGGCTTCCATAGCAAGTCGGGCGAGACCGCCCTGCAATCGATCGCGAAAACGTATGGTGGCATCTATCGGTTTGTCGGTGCGCCGCTCGCCCGGCGGCGGTAGCCTGACTAAACCGATCGACGCGGACCATTCGATGCGAGACAATGAGACGCATGCCCGAGCACGACTTCGATCTCGAAAAGACGACGCAGACCGATCTGCTGTACGGTCTGAAAGGCGAAGCGCGCTCGGGCGTTGCCATACTTGATGCCCCGTCCCAGCAACGTCTGGACGAAGCGGCCGACGAAGACGCGGTCCTGCGCCAGCACGCTGCTACGCGGGCGGATAGCTCGCTCTCCAATTATGCGTGCGCCACGCGCACCGGCTATCGCAAGGGCCAGCGTTGGAGTTATCCCGAAGGAGGCATCGTACCCGCGTCCACCTTACCCACCATTGTCGCCGCCGCTCCGCCGCACACCATGGCAATCGTTTTGCGGTCGCTGTGGCATGGCTCATATGCGTGGCTCATCAGCTTCTTGCTGCACCTTTTACTGCTGCCGGGGCTCGCGCTGCTCGCTTATCCAGAACGGAAAGCGGCTGAGCGCGTCTATTACACGGTACAGCATCCAGCGATTGGTGATCCACTCGAGGTAATCGAAGTGCCAGCGGTGACCGCGATCGCATCCCACTTCGATACGCCTATGGCAGAGCCCACACGATTTGAGGTGGCCTTGCCAGATCCGCGTTTGGACCGAGGTGGTATGCAAGGCATGTCACACGAGTTGCCGCTGATGCAACACGCATCGCTGTATCGTGGGCCGGTGAGTGATGTGCAGGGATTGATGGCGCGCGAAGGTCAAGGCAAAGCGCAATCAGGTCCCGGCGAAGGAGGCGCAGAGTTCTTTGGCACCAAGGCCAGCGGCCGCCGATTTGTATTTGTCGTCGACTGCTCGATGAGCATGGCCGAACGCGATCGCTGGCCAGAAGCTGCCGTCGAGTTGTGCGCCGCCATCGATCGGCTAACGCCGCAACAGTTGTTCTATGTCATCTTGTTCGATGGCAGCGTGCATCGCATGTACAACCACGATGAACGCCAGGCGGCGCTATTTCCTGCTACAGTCGAAAACAAGGAACGCTTCCGCGCTTGGCTGACCACGGTGCGTTTGGGCTACGACACGCGCCCGTTCTTGTCGGTGAAAAGCGCGCTCGACCTGTATCCCGACGCTATCTACTTATTGTCCGACGGAGACTTCAAAGATCCCACGGCCGATTATTTGAAAAAGTACAACAGCGCTAGCGATGCGCAAGGTCGGCCGCATCCCCAAGTGGTGGTGCATACCTTCAACTTTCATAATCGCGAAGGCGCTGCGATTATGCGCCGTATCGCGCGCGAAAACGGCGGCAAGTACGTCTATCTGCCGCCACGCTAACAACATCGTTAGCTTTACCAGGCGATTGAGCGATGGACGCTAGCATCGCTGCCATCGACTTAAACGACACAAGAGGAATCTATAAGGCAATCGCTCACTGCTGACGATGCAAGCACCTAGCAGCACCAAGTGCAAACGGCTGCAGGGAGGCAAGATGTTGAAGAGGATTGGCACCGCCAGTGTGCTAGCATGTTCGTTAAGCAGCGTTGCGGCGGCGGAGTCGCCCACGGTGCGACGCTTGCCTGCGACGGTGGCGAGTGTTCCGTCACGCGATCATGCGCACAACAACCGGCGCGTCGCGCACGAATACTTCGCTGATCCGCCAGAACCGATCGCTCCCGGCGCCAGTGACCGCGCGGCGGCACCTGCGCTTTCGCTCGATGATCTCGAGCATATGGCGTTGACCAGCAATCCCTCGATCGCCCGCGCCGAAGCGCTGGTGGCGGCCGCGCGTGGCAACTGGGTGCAAGTCGGTTTGGCCCCGAATCCCATCACCGGTTACGAAGGGCAGCAGATCGGCAGTGGCGGACGGGCCGAGCAAGATGGTGTGTTCGTCGAACAAGAGTTCGTGCGTGGCGGCAAGCTGCGGCTCAATCGCGCTATTGCGGCTCAAGAGATTCAACGCCTGCAACAGCAAGTGGCGGCCCAGCGCCAGCGTGTGCGGCCCGCTGTGCGCATCGCCTTTTACTCGGTGCTGGTTGCGCAGCAGCAAGAACAGTTGACGCAAGAACTGCTGCAAATCGCCAACCAAAACGTCAAAGCGGCCGAGACGCTGCTCAAAGGCCAAGAGGTCGGCCGCGTCGACTTGGTGCAAGCGGAACTCGAATACGAAAACGCTTCGATTTTGGCTCAAAACGCGGCCCATCGTCGCGCTGCCGCCTGGCAGTCGCTGGCGAGTGTGATTGGTCAACCACAGCTTCCTCCGCAAGCGCTCGCAGGCGATCCGGAAGTCGATCGCGACGCATTGTCTTATGAAGCGGTGCGCGAGCGATTGCTCAGCGCCAGTCCCGAGATCGCCGCCACCATCGCGAATCTGGAAAGAGCGCGCTGGGCCTTGCAGCGCGCCAATGTCGAAGCGGTTCCCAATGTTACCGTGCAGGGCCTCGTCAACTGGCGTGACGAAGGCATCGATGGCGACCCGGACGGCGGCATCACCGTCGGCGTTCCCATCCCCGCCTGGAACCGTAACCAAGGCGGTATCCTGCAAGCTCAAAGCGAAGTCGCTGCCGCACAGCGCTCCCTGGAACAGTTAGAACTCGATCTGCAAAACCGCCTAGCTCCGGTCTACGAGCGTTACGCGAATGCCCGCCATCAGGTCAAGCGTTATCGCACCCGCATTCTGCCTGCGGCGCAAGAGACGCTACAGCTCACGCGGCGGCTGTACGAGGCCGGCGAAACCAGCTACGTCAACCTGCTAACCGTCCAACGCACGTTTTCGCAAACCAATTTCAACTATCTTGAAGCCCTGCGTGATCTGCGGGCGTCGGAAAGCGAACTGGAAGGGCTGTTGCTTTCCGGCAGCCTCGAACAGCGATAACTCGCTCCTAGGAACGTCCCTGAGAGATGCTATGATTTAGACGACGAGATTCCCTCACGCCTGCGCCGTTGATATTGACCGCAAGCGCCGGGTGAGGAACAATTCTTGGACTTTCATGCAAACCTGGGTTCCACTGACGACGATCGCAGCCTTGTTGCTGCACATCACGCTTGGCTGCGGCGACCATCACGCCCATGCAGCTACGCCGTGCTCATCGCATGTACATACAGAGGAAGCAGCTTGTTCGCACGACGAGCCGGCCGTACCGACATCGGACGACGCGCATGTCCCTGAATCTTGCAACGATCTGAAGTGCAGCTTCGTGCCGTCCGGGCAGACCATCGCCCCGCTGGGCGGCGATCTCGACTTCGGCTGGATCAGCGTGTCGGACGAATTGGCTGCGGCGACATCCTTTCATGGCCAAGGTGCCTGGCTGGCGAGCGAGCTAGTGACGAGCGCGCCCCCATTGCGCGCCCATCTTCTGCATCAAGTCATCTTGATTTGAGCCTGCGCCGCTCTGGCGACTTCTTCGCGTGATCTGCGCCGATAGGCGTAGTGATCTTGGCGCACGGATGACTGCATTTTTGGCTGGAGTTCTGTCATGACGCAAGCTGCGTCTTCTTCGCGTGTTTCCTGGGGACCAATCGTGGCCGGGCTGGCTGCGGCGTGCGCGATCGCTGCGGTCGGGCTCGCGATTGTCTTTCAGCAGCAGTGGCTGCCGATCGCGCGCGGGTGGTTGTCGCCTCCCGTTACGAATGCCGGCGACGATCACGATCATGCTGGGCATGACCATGCCGGGCACGATCACGCGGGACACGACGACGTCAACTCCATCGAACTCACATCGCAAGCGCGGAAGAACATTGGTCTCAAGACGGCGTCAGTAACATTGCAATCGTTCACGCGCACGATTTCGGTGCCTGGCATGGTTGTCGAGCGCCCCGGACGCTCGACCGTGAAAGTCACGACGCCGATGACCGGCATCATCACCGAGATCTATCCGATCGAAGGCGAGTCGATCTCTCCAGGACGCAAGCTGTTTGAACTGCGGCTGACGCATGAAGAGATCGTCCAAGCACAAGCCGAGTTGCTGCGCACGGCCGAAGAACTTGACGTGCTTCACCGCGAGATCGCCCGACTCGAAAAGGCTTCAGCCGACGGCGCGCTGCCTGGCAAGACGCTGTTGGAACGCAAGTACGAGCAGCAGAAGTTAGAGGCGGCCAACCGCTCGCAACAGCAAGCGCTCTTGTTGCATGGTCTCACCGAAGCCCAGATTCAAAGCATTCTTAGTAACCGCGCGCTCTTGCAAGGCGTAACGATCGAAGCTCCCAAAGCCGTGATGGAAAGTCCCTCGGCAGGCGGCGGCCTCAACTTTCAGATCCAAAAGATTATGGTCGCGCCAGGGCAACATGTCAGCGCCGGCGATCCCCTGGCGGTGCTGATCGACTATTCGGCGCTGCTCATCGAAGGCAACGCCTTTGAAGGGGACGCAGCGCTGATCGACAAGGCCGCGCAGGAAAAGTGGCAGGTCTCCGCCATCTTGCCGCAAGACAACGCCCAGCGTCAGCGCATCGACGACTTGCGCATTTTGTATCAAAGCTCGCAAGTCGACCCCCAAACGCGCGCGTGGCACTTTTATGTGACGCTGCCCAACGAAGCGCGCGAAGATCACGATGCCGAAACGGGCCGCCGTTTTTTGAACTGGCGATTCCGTCCTGGCCAGCGCATGCAATTGCAAGTGCCGGTCGAAACGTGGGCCGATCGCATCGTCCTGCCGCTGGACGCGATCGCGCAAGATGGCGTCGAGACCTATGTCTTCACGCCCAATGGCGATCACTTCGACCGTCGACCTGTGCATATCGAGTATCGCGACGACTTTAACGCGGTGATTGCCGCCGACGGCGCGCTCTTTCCTGGCGACGAAGTGGTGATCAGTGGCGCGCGTCAACTCCAACTGGCGATCAAGAACAAGGCGGGCGGCGCCATCGATCCGCACGCCGGTCACAGTCACTAAGCGTTCCCCGCTCCGCCAGCTCTTGCTACAGCCCACATCGCCATGCTCAACCAGATTATCAAGCTGTCGCTGCGCTATCGCATGCTAACGATCGCGCTGGCCATTTTTTTGATGGCATATGGCAGCTACAGGCTTTATCACCTGCCGATCGACGTCTTTCCCGATCTCAACCGGCCGCGCGTCACCATCATGACCGAAGCGCCTGGCCTGGCGCCGGAAGAAGTCGAAACGCTGATCACCTTTCCGCTCGAATCGCTGCTCAACGGCGCAACCGGCGTCGAAGCGGTGCGCAGTTCTTCGGCGGTGGGCCTTTCGATCATTCATGTCG
>JAEZGD010000401.1 GCA_023417165.1 Planctomycetota bacterium | reverse complement strand
TCTGGAGGCTGCGGCTCACGCCGGCGATCCGGGCCCCGTGGTGCTGCGCCGTCTCAATAATGCCGAATATACGTTCACGCTGCGCGACCTGACTGGCATAGGGACGCTCGACGCCGCCAAGGAGTTTCCCGTCGATAGCGCCGCAGGCGAAGGCTTCACCAATGTCGGCAACGCCCTGGCGATGTCGCCGGCGCTGCTGACGAAGTATCTCGACGCGGCCAAAGCCGTGTCGGAACATGCGGTGCTGCTCCCCGATGGAATACGCTTCTCGCCCGCGACGACGCGCCGCGATTGGACGAACGAATCGCTCGCGCGCATTCGCGAGTTCTATGGCCAGTTCACGAGCACCGGCGGCGGCTCGGCGGTGAACCTGCAAGGCGTGCAGTTCAGCACCAACGCTGGCGGTCGCCTACCGGTCGAAGCCTATCTCAGTGCCACGCTACACGAGCGCGCGGCGTTGGCCAGCGGTCAGAAGACTTTCGCCGCGGTGGCCCAAGAGCGCGGGCTGAATGCGAAGTATTTGCAAACACTGTGGACGATGCTCAATCAAGAGTCCAAGCCGCAAGCGCTGCCGCTCGATGCGCTGCGCACCGCCTGGCGGAATGCGAAGCCCGAAGACGCGCCGGCGCTGGCTAAGCTGGTCGCTAGTTGGCAAGACGAGCTGTGGCAGTTCCATGCCGTGGGCCAGATCGGTCGCGCAGGCAGAGGCACTAAGTGGCAGATGCCCAAAAGTCCGCTCGTTTCGCGACAAGACTTCAAAATCAAATTGCCAAACGCCACGAGCGACGAGATCGTGCTCTACCTGGCCGCGAGCGACGCTGGCGACGGAGCGGTCGATGATGTGGTGGTGTGGGAGCGACCGCGCTTTGTTGCGCCAGGCAGGCCCGAGTTGTTATTACGCGACGTGCGCCGCGTGGCGCACGAACTGGCGGCGCGCCGTCAGCGCCATTTCGCCCAGGCGGCGAACTGCTTGAACGCCGCCGCCGAAGCCAGCGCCGCCGGGCAGGCAGTCGACGTCGCTGCGCTCGCCGCTAAGCACAAAGTCGATGCGGAGTTTCTCGCCGATTGGCTGAAATTCCTCGGCATCCAAGGCGAAGGTACCCGCCTGGGCACGCCGATCGAACAAACCACCAAAAGCGGTGGCGGCCACGACTTCATTCAAGGCTGGGTCGGCCCGGACGCGCTTAGCGTGCTGGCGAATTCGTCGGATCAGCATGTGCGCATTCCCGGCAACATGAAGCCGCACAGCATCGCGGTACATCCCGCGCCGCAGCGTTCCGTCGCCGTCGCCTGGCAAAGCCCGATTGTCGGTTCGCTGAAGATTTCCGGCGCCGTGCAGCATGCACATCCTGAGTGCGGCAATGGCGTCGCGTGGTCGCTCGAATTGCGCCGCGGAGCGCTGCGGCAACGGCTGGCCAGTGGTTTCAGCCAAGGTGCGAAGGAAGTGCCGATTGGCCCGCTCGAAAAAATCGCCATTCAGCAAGGCGATGCGATCTCGCTGGTGATCGATCCGCGCAACAACAATCATTCGTGCGACCTGACCGCGATCGATCTGACGCTGCACGATGGCACGCGCGAGTGGAACCTGGCGCGCGAAGTCTCGCCGAACATTCTCGCAGGCAATCCGCAGCCCGATGCTCATCGCAACAAAGCGGTGTGGCATTTCTATTCTAATCCCACCGACGCCGCCAGCACGACGATTCCACCTGATTCGCTGCTGGCCCAGTGGCAGATCGCCAATCCCGAAGACAAACCAAAGCTGGCCGCAGCGGTGCAACAACTGCTCACCACCGGCGCCGCGGCGTTGCCCAAAGATTCCGCCGATGCCGCGCTGTACGAGCAACTGACTTCACTCAGCGGGCCCTTGATGACCAGCGCGCTGCGTTCAGCGTTGGAACAACCGACAAAAGATGTTGGCGACGACAAGAGCACCATCGGACTCAACCCGACCTTGTTCGGCGTGCATCCCGCAGGCAAGCCAGTCGATGCCGCGAGCCTTTGCTTGCAAGCGCCGCAGACGCTCGAAATTCGCATCCCTGCCGCGCTCGTCGCGGGTGCCGAATTCGTTTCCGGTGGCGCGCTGCATGCCGATGCTGGCGACAGCGGCAGCGTGCAACTGCAGGTGCTAACGTCAAAGCCTGATGTTACTGCGATCAAACCAGATAGCGGCATCATCACCCGCGCTGGCAGTGCCGCGCATCAGCGCATCGAAGCGGCGCTGGACGAGTTCCGTCAACTCTTTCCTGTGGCGCTTTGCTATCCGCAGATTGTGCCGGTCGATGAAGTGGTGACGCTCACGCTCTTCTATCGCGAAGATGAGCACTTGCAGCGGCTGATGCTCAGCGATGAACAGATCAAGCAGCTTGATCGCTACTGGGACGAATTGCTGTTTGTGGTACAAGAGCCGCTGGAGATGGTCACGGCCTTCGATCAGCTCTCGGAGTTCGCTACGCAGGATCGCCCCGATATCGTCAAGGAACTCGAACCGCTGCGCGCGTCGGTCCATGCGCGCGGGGCCGCGTTCCGCCAGCGCCTGATCGATTGCGAGCCGGCGCAGTTTGACGCGCTGATCGCCTTCGCGGGGCAAGCTTATCGACGTCCGCTGTCGGAGCGCGAAAGCGAGCAGATTCGCACGTTGTACGCCCGGCTGCGCAAGGAAGAGATGCACCACGAAGAAGCCTGGCGTCTGACACTCGCGCGAGTGCTCGTCTCGCCGGCGTTTTTGTACCGTTTGGAACAGCCCGGGCCTGGCGAGAAAGCAACGGCTGTGTCGGACTGGGAACTGGCCAGTCGGCTCAGCTATTTCCTGTGGTCGTCGCAGCCTGATCAGGAGTTGCGTGAGCTAGCCGCTGCGGGCCAACTTCGTAACCCCGACGTTCTAGCGGCTCAAGCCAAGCGCATGCTGCGCGATCCCAAGGCGCGCCGCCTGGCGACGGAGTTCGCCTGCCAGTGGTTACAAATTTACGAGTTCGATCAGCTCGACGAGAAGAGCGAGCGCCACTTTCCGACGTTCGCTGGCCTGCGCGGCGCGATGTACGAAGAGTCGATCTTGTTCCTGACCGACTTATTTCAGAACGATCGCTCGGTGCTCAACCTGCTGCATGCCGATTACACGTTTCTGAACGAAGATCTCGCGAAGCACTATGGCATTCCCGGCGTCAGCGGTCCGCAGTGGCGGCGCGTCGAAGGGGTCGCCAAGCACGGCCGTGGCGGCGTGCTAG
>JAEZGD010000322.1 GCA_023417165.1 Planctomycetota bacterium | reverse complement strand
GGCCTTATGACCCCAGCCAGCACCCGCTCTTAATCGCCACTCAAAACGAGCGACCGCTGGCTCCCATCGAACGGTCGCTGAATCCTTCACTAGACAAATGGCGCGCTCGCTCTTTCGTAGCACGCCGGTGAGCAGTTTGCGGATAACAGCAGTTCCGATCGCAGCGTGCTGCCAAGATTCGTGCGCCTACAAGCGCGCATTTCTGTTGTCATGGCCTAAACTTTCGCGATATACTCGAAGCATTGCGGATTTTCACGCCTGCCGATTCACCTGCCGGGCCTTGCTGGAAAGCGCGGAGATTTATTCGGTCTAGTGAATGTTTCTGGCCGCGCGTTCCGATCATGCACCTTAGCGAGTCATAGCGCTTGAGTTGTTTATGGGCGCTATCGCTCCTATAATCCCCACAGTGACGGCCTTCGTAGAGAGGAGTTTGGGGGTTGACCGTGAAACCCAAAATCCTGTGTGTTAGCGACACCGCTGAAGGGAAAGTTCAGCTCCCTAGAGAGCTTGAATCAACCTTCGACCTGGTGGTCGTTCGAAATCCGTTACGTGCTCTGGTACAGCTCGAGCGCGAGGATTACTCCGGCGTCTTCGTCACCGCTGAACACCTCGGCGAAGCCCTGCGCTTGGGGCGGCTGCTACAAAACGAACGCATTCTGGAAGGCATGCCGGACGGCGTCGTCCTGCTAGATGCCGAGAATATCGTCCTCTGGGCGAACGATCGCTTCCGTTCGTGGTCCGGCAAGCAAGACGTCATCGGCGAGAACTTCTATCAGGCGCTGAGCAGCCCCGAGATCCTGGGTCCCGATTACTGTCCGTTTCACACCGCACTGGCCAGCCGCAAACCGAGCGGTTCGACCCTTCGCTCTGGCGAGAACCACTACTTCCAGGTGCATGCGGCCCCGGTGCACGAAGACGACGCTCCGCCTTCCAACCTGATCGTGACCGTCCGCGACGTGACGGCCGAGATGCTCCAACAGCAGAAGCTGGCGGCAATTCACAAAGCAGGCGTTGAGCTCTCGAACCTGACCGCGGAAGAAGTCTTCCAGATGGAGGTCGAGGACCGCATCGACCTGCTGAAATCGAACATCCTGCATTACACGCAAGACCTGCTCAATTTCGACGTCGTCGAGATTCGCCTGCTCGATCAGGCGTCGGGTCAGCTAACCCCGCTACTGGCGGTGGGCCTCGACCAATCGGCTGCCGATCGCGAGCTATTCGCCCGTCCGCAGCACAACGGTGTGACTGGCTTTGTCGCCGCGACTGCAAAAGCTATTTGTGCGAAGACACCACCGAAGATCCGCTGTATATCGAAGGCTTTAAAGGAGCCAAAAGCTCTCTGACGGTACCGCTGATCCTGCACGATCAGGTGATCGGCACGTTTAACGTCGAGAGCCCCGAGACACGCGCGTTTACCGAAAGCGACCTGCAGTTCCTCGAGATTTTCTCGCGTGATGTGGCGCTGGCGCTCAACACGCTCGAACTGCTGGTCGCTCAGAAGGCCAACGCCTGTATCGAAAGCGTCGAGGCGATTCACGGCGCGGTCGCGCTGCCCGTCGATCAAATCCTGAACGACGCCGTGAACATCATGGAGCGCTACATCGGTCACGAACCGCAAGTGGTCGAGCGTTTGCAGCGCATCCTGCGCAACGCCCGCGATGTGAAGCAAGCGATTACCAAGGTCGGCGAGAAGATGTCGCCCGCCCGCGCGGTACCGGCCGCTCTGCAAGAGAACGAGCACCTGCAACTGCGCGGCGTACGCGTCTTGGTCGTGGATGCCGACGACAGTGTACGTGGCGCGGCTCACGCGCTGCTCGAGCGATTCGGCTGTGTCGTAGAAACGGCGCACAATGGCGACGAAGCCAGCTTCATGGTCCGCAGCAGCCTGGCGGACGCCGCTTACAACGTCATCATCTGCGATATTCGCCTGCCTGACATGAGCGCCCACGGGCTGCTCTGTAAACTGCAAGACTTCATGGAGTCGATTCCGCTGGTCTTGATGAGCGGATACGGCTATGACCCCGGCCACACGCTGGTCAAATGCCGCCAAGCCGGGCTGCACCCCAAGGCGGTTCTCTTCAAGCCTTTCCGCCGCGACCAACTGCTCGAAGTCATCGAAATGATGACCGACCCCGCGATGTCGATCCCCGGTAAGAACCCCGCCGCCGCCAGCCAGGTGTGAGGGGTAAAGGTGCGAGGGTAGAGGGTGGAGAGTCGAGGGTAAGAGGGTCGCAGTGGCATTGAAGTTTCCATGCACTAGGCAGTATTTCGTTGCGCACCTATGTTAGCGCCAAACGCTCTCATCGCGTTAAGCACTACAAACCCTCACACCCTCTACTCTCCACCCTCATACCCTCACACCCCTAGCGGCAAGCTACACTTGGGCGATTCCCTCACCCCGATAATCGCCACGCCATGATCGCATTGGTGGTGTTACTTCTGATCCTCGCACTGATCGGCCATTGGTCGCTCTGCGTAGGCTTTTTCAATCGCGTCGCCGCGAGCATGTTGCCCTGCGCGCTGGTCGGGCCGCTCGAAAAGCTCGCGATGCTGGCCGCGGCGGTGGTGCCGGTCGGCTTTGGCGTGTGGTGTCGCCTGGCGAACATCACTTCGCTCGATGACATGCTCGCCCGGCACGATGGCCAGGCGTGGCTGCTCTATCAAACGTTGTGCGTGATCGCCGCCGGGCGACTACTCGTTGGCTGGTGGCGCACGCGGCGGGAGCCGATCGCGCAGCTCGTCACGAACGACACGCAGCACTACAACGTCGCAGCGGAATTGGGTCAGGCGCCAGTTGGTTCGCTCAGCGGTCGGCTCGGTGCTTGGATTCCTTACAACGAGATTTGCCGCCTGGCGGCGCCGGTCAAGACGCTGCGGATGGCGACACTGCCGCCGGAGCTCGATGGCCTATCGATCGTGCATCTGTCCGACTTGCACTTCACCGGTCAGTTGACGCTCGACTATTACCGCTACGTCATCGATCGCGCCAACGAAATGCACGGCGATATCGTCGTCGTCACGGGCGACATCATCGACAAGGAAGCGTATCTCGATTGGCTGCCCGAAACGTTCGGCCGCCTGCAAGCGAAGCATGGCGTGTACTTCATCCTTGGCAATCACGACAAGCGACTGCGCGACGTACCGAATTTGCGCAAGCGGCTGACGCAATGCGGCATGATCGATGTCGGCGGCCGTGCGGTGATGCGCGAGATCAACGGCGTCGAGGTGCATCTCGCAGGCAACGAACTGCCGTGGTTCCCACTGCGCGCCGCAGCCGAGGTCTTTGTGCCGGAAGCTCGCGAGTCGAGCATGTTTCGCATTTTGCTGTCGCACACGCCCGACCAATACCCGTGGGCCCGCAAGCACAACTATCACTTGATGCTCGCCGGGCATTGCCACGGCGGCCAGGTGCGCGTGCCAGGCATCGGCGCGATCGTCTCGCCCAGCCGCTTCGGGGCCAAGTACGCCTCGGGGCTCTTCTATGAAGCGCCAACGCTACTGCACGTCAGCCGCGGCCTCGGCGGCACGCATCCGCTACGTTGGAACTGCCCGCCGGAGCTTGCCACACTCATGCTGCATCATGCGGCGGAAGAGTGAGTTGGTTCTTGGTTACTGGTCGTTACTGCCGTGACGTCCCCTGAGCGTCCGGCGTGAGCCGGATGAATGCGGCATGCATTCAAGACGCGGTGAACCAGTTCGAGACAAGCAACGATTCAGGAGGCTAACGCCCCCCGCTCAGGAAGAACGTTTAAGAACCTCGTTCAGCAAGAGCATGCAGCGAGTCGAGGACGCGGTCGGCGGCTTGCTGGCCGCTACGAATGCAGAACGGAATGCCGACGCCGCGATAGGCGTTGCCTGCTAGCGCGAAGTTGGGGAGCATTCCGGCTCGCTCTTCAATCGCCTGGACGATTTGCAGGTGGCCGACGTGATACTGCGGCATCGCACCGGTCCAGCGCGTGATCTCGCAGAACTGCGGCGCGCCACTCAGACCAATCAGGTCGCGCAACTCCTCCTGCACCATCTGCGCGAGTTCCGCATCATCGCGCTCGAGCAATTCGGGCTGCAGCGCACCGCCGACGAACGCGCGCAGCAATACGCAGCCTTCCGGCGCACGGCCCGCGAACTTGATGCTGCTGAAGCTGCCAGCGAGGATGCGGCGTTTCTCAATCGCGGGCACGACAAAGCCAAAACCGTCGAGCGCGTGCGCGATTTGCTCGCGGCGAACACCTAACATCACCAGCGCCGCGCCGGCGTACGAAATGTGCGATAAATCGCTGGCCAGCGCCGGGCTCGTCGCCATCAACAATCGCCCGGCGATGGGCGCGCGGGTGGCCAGGATCACGCCATCAAACGTTTGCGGCGGTTGGCCTGGCGTTTGCACGATCCACGAACCATCAAGCTGCGGCGTCAAGCGTTCGACCGGCGTGTTCAAATGCACGCTGCCGGAGGGCAGGGCGGCCGCGAGCGCATCGACCAGCGTTTGCATGCCTTGGCGCGGGGCGACAAACATCCCATAGCGTGCGCCGCTGGACGTCTCTTTGGTTTTGCTCGCCCGCTGTTGGCGACGCGTGGCGCGAATCACGCTGCCATGCTGACGTTCCATCTCTAGAAACTGCGGCAGCGTGGCCGAGAGACTCAGCTTGGCGGGATCGGCCGTATAGATGCCGCCAATCAGCGGTTGAATCAACCGATCAAACGCTTCCTGCCCAAAGCGGCGCGTGACGAAGCTCGTCAGACTTTCGTCGCCTGTCGTCGTGCGCGGGCGGACGAACAGCTCACTCGCCAGTCGCAGCTTGCCGCGCCACGACAGCAGCGGCGTCTTCAGCACCGCGCTGATTTTGGCGGGGCTCATCAGCGTGAAGCCTTCGGGGACTTCGACCAGTTCGCCACGAAAGACCACAAATGCGCGTCGCTGCGCGGTGTTGGTGCCGATGAGTTGATCGGCGATGCCGAGGCGCTCGCACAGTTGCAGGGCCCACGGCTCG
>JAEZGD010000140.1 GCA_023417165.1 Planctomycetota bacterium | reverse complement strand
AATCGTGGTCGGCCATCGCGATCCAGACGATTGCGCCGATTGCACCAATCGCTCAGCCGGTTTGAGCGATCGCCGCCTCAACCACCTGCGACAGATCTGTCAGACCACGCAGGGCAGTTGCGACGCGCGGGTGCACGAAGATGCGCACGCGCTTGACGTAATCGTCGAACTGTTTTTGGGCCAGGGTTTGCACCACCGGCGAGACCTCGCCCAGGGGACGATAGAGGTCTTCCTTGGGAAAGAAGATATCGACGTTGATCTCGATCTCGCGCTTCATCGGCGGAGCGTCGATCAAGATCTCGTGCGGAGCGATGCGCTGGCCTAAGCGGCGGCTCGCTTCGTTCGCCAACGCTTCGGCACACGCCGCCAACCACGGATACGGCTGGCGCGCCAGGCGATGGTAAAGTTCCGGCTCTTGAAAAAAGCTGTATTGGGCCAACCGCTTGTACAAGTGGCGCAGCGGCCCAAACAACCCGCTGAGCAGGTCGCGCGCGGGACCGGCACCGGCAGCGCGCTCTAATTCGGCAATCAGCGGGCGTTCGGTCAGGCGAAACAGTGCATCCAGGTCCAGTTGTCGATACAGCAGATAAAACGCGCGCTGCAGCATGGCGGTCGCGCTGCGCACCGCGTGGTGCCAATAGACTTCACTGAACATTACGTACCGCGCAAAGACCATCATCTCAGCCGCGGTCCGCCCTTTTTCGGTGATCGCCAGACCATCACCGGCCGCGTTCAGGCACAAGGTCGACAGCAGGCGTTGTTGATCAAAGTTACGACCATACGGCACGCCGGCGTGCAAGCTATCGCGCGCCAGATAGTCCATCTTGTCGATATCGATCGGCCCGGAGAGAAAGCTCTTGAGCAGCTTTTGCCGCACGTCGCGCGGCTTTTCCGAGAGCAGCGTCACCACGTCGCGCGGCTGCAAGCCCCATTCGTCGCGCAGCGTGTCGGCGATCTCGCCTTCGAGCAAAAAACTGTTGGCGAACAGCTCGTGCTGCGGCACGCCCGGCAGTTGTAAGTCTTCGATCGGATGACAGAACGGCCAGTGTCCCAAGTCGTGCACCAAGGCCGAAACAATCAGCAGCTTGGCGTCCTCGGGACCGAGTATCTCTGCGCAGCGCGGATCATGCGCCATCTGCCGTAAATACAGCAAAGCGGTGCGATACACACCTAGTGAATGCTCGAAACGCGTGTGATGCGCGGCTGGATAAACGAGCGACACCAGTCCCAACTGGCTGATCTGCGCCAAGCGGCGAAACTCGGCCGAATCAATGACCTGACGCACCCTGGGCGTCAGCGGCACATCGCAGTCGGGCGGAATGCGCACCAGTTGCCGGCCGGCATCCAGCGATTGAACTTCAGGCAAATCAAGAATGGCGCTAGGCACAAGCAGCAGTGATCCGAAAGCGTAACGATGAAAAAACGGGGCTTCAGGTCGATACCGTCCACAAGGGCCAACCGGCCAGGAAGGTCAATAACATTGTCACCAACAAGTACAGGCCGTAATGAATCGCGCCGTTGCCGAAGTCCAAATCCAAACTGACAAACGCCGCAAACGCGCCAATCACCACCATCACTGGCAAGATGAAGGTGAGATGTAGCGGCGCGATCTCGAGGTCAAGATAGGGAGGAATCCAAGTGTATAGCCCCCAAATCAGCACATAGACCGCCGAGCAGCTTAAGACGCGCACGAGCATGTCCATACCGCGATACGGTTCCAACTCTTGATCGCGCAAGAAGCTATAGCCGCCCAGCACCAGCGGCGGCGCGATCAGCATTGCTCCCAGCGCCAGAACGACACGTGGAATATCGTGATCGGGATAAACGACTCGTAGCGCCAGCGCCCCCACTAAAGCCAAGACAGCGCTGCCAATGATGCCGCCGAGCATGACGGGCGTCAGCTTGGTCTCTTCGCGAAAGATCGGCCGCAAGACGGGCTGGCCCGAAACGCCTTTGGGGCCTTCGACCTCGGGCGCATGAATGACCACTTCCGGCCCTTTGGCGGGAATGGTGATCACGGTCTTACACTGCGGGCAGGGGCCCTTCTTGCCCGCGAATTGATCGCTAACGCGGAACTTCTTTTTACAGCCGGGGCAAACGACATCTATCGCCATACGAGTTCTCGGTTCCGTGGTGCGCGATCGCGAGGGGATAAGCGGTGCGAGCGTGAAGGAGTAGTTTCCCACACGTCCACCGCGCGTCAAGAACACGCTCTTTTTACCAGCCTTGCTAGGCGGTGCGCGGCCCCGCGATCGGCTCCCCTACGTTGAATGCAAACCGTCGCTGGACTACGATGCAGAAGGAGCTTCTCATCACCTTGGCTTCTTCGTTTGACGCGCGTCGACGCCGGCGGCTCAGACAACTGCAATGATCAAATTTCAATGTCCCAATGGGCATCCGCTGAATGCGACGGACGACCGCGCAGGCACAGCGGCCAAATGCCCCAAGTGCCAGGTGCCGCTGGTCGTCCCCACGGTTTCGACGACCAATGGCATTGGGGCCGGCTCCGGAAAGCTCAGTCCCCCACTGCTGCCGGGCGAGCCGGGAACTGTGTCGACCAAATCGGGACGAATCACCGCAACCGCCAGCCAAAGCGGTTCGCAATTGCCTGTGACTGACGACATCGTTGTCTTTCTTTGCCCGAACGGACACAAGCTGAACAGCCCGGCCAAACTGAAAGGCAAAGCGGGCCAATGTCCGCATTGCGGGGCCAAGTTTCGCATTCCGGAAGACGACGAAGAGGAGGAGTTCGAGGACTTCGAAGAGGAACTCGAAGATCAGCAAGTCGCCGAATCGATGACTGAGGAGGAATTTGCGGCCGAAGACGTCGACGAAATCGATATCGAGGAAGTCACTGAACTGGAAGGCACCTACGGCACAGGCGAGCTTGAGCCGTTCGAAGAAGCGCCGCCGACCGTGATTGATGCCTTTATTGCGCCGGCCGCCGTAGGGATGCATCCCTATGCGAATGTGATCGCGCGGCTGTGGTCGGCCAAAGAGATCGGCCAAGAGATCGATCTGTATTTGCAAAAAGGCGAAATCTTCACGCCTGAGCTATTTGCCGAAAGCTTGATTCAACCGCAGTTCGGCGTGTTCGGCCGACGCGAGAAAGAAGGAGGCGGCTATACGCTCACGATGATCCCATGGGACACCATCGTCCGCATCGAAATTCGTAATGTGCGGCAAGTGCCCGTCGGTATCTTGAGGTAGCAAGCAGCCGGGCAGCCCGCGACGAACCTTATTCGTCTTCGTATTGCAAGTCGGCTTCGGTCAGCATGGTGAAGCCCTTGGCAGCGAGCGTTTCGAGCGCGCCATCGAGGTTATCGACCATAATGGCCACTGCCGGCTGACCATGCGGCCGGGCGATCAAAGGATACGCCTGGACGATGTTGATTTCGGCCTGAAGCAGCGCGGTGCAGACTTGCAGCAGCGGTTGGTCGCCGTCGGGTAGCTCGATGCCGATCAAGTCGCTTTCAATGATCGCCAAGCCCGCGCGTTCCAGAATTTCACGCCCTTGCTCTGGATGGCTGAGCAGAAAACGCACAAAGGCGCATTCCGTCGCATCGTTGATGCTAAGAGCTACGATGCGGACTTTACTGCCTTCAAACCGGCGCACCACTTCGAGCAATTGCCCGACGCGGTTTTCCAGAAAGACCGTAAACTGCCGAATCGTGGGATAATTCCGACCACGCATAGTGGCATAGTCGGTGCTGCTGCCTTCGCCGATGCTCATGGATCCGATCACAGAAGATGATTGCGGCGGGCACCGAAGTCGATGCCCGTGCGGCATGGTGTAAACATAAGATATGAAATAGGTTCGGTCAATCCGCAGGAAAGGCCGCTGGGCGTTTCGTCGTCCACGCTTGCCAAGCGATACTCCTTAATATTACAGCCCTTAGGGTCACTTTTACGCATGACCAGCTTCGAACTTGAAATCCGAGTGCGTTACCAGGAAACCGACGCCCAGGCGCGGGTCCACCATGCCAACTACCTGACTTACTTCGAACAGGCGCGGGTCGAGATGCTGCGTGCAATGGGAATCAGCTACAAAGCCCTGGAAGAAGCGGGCGTGCTGCTGGTCGTGGCCGAGGCCAATGTGCAGTACTTTTTGCCGGCCGAATACGACGATTTGCTGCGGATTCGCGTGACGACCATGCAGGCCAAAGG
>JAEZGD010000059.1 GCA_023417165.1 Planctomycetota bacterium | reverse complement strand
AAGCGAACCTAGTCTGGGTCGCAACAAAAGTACGTTAGTCGACGGTGGAGAGAATGTCAAGAATCTGCTCGCCGCAATTGCTGGCTTGCACCGCTCCTCGACGGGGCCAAACGGCTTGCCATGATTGAGCTTAGCGCCCATCATGGGCCCTGTCGGGTCTGGACGTAAAGGGAAGTCGGGCTTCGCGAGAAAGAGAGACGAATGATTGACCTGAAAGGGCATGCGGCGTTAGTGACAGGATCGACCAAAGGGGTCGGACGCTCGATCGCCGAGGCGTTCGCTCGCGCGGGCGCGAATGTCGTGATTCACGGACGAGCACTCAACGACGACGCCAAGGCGGTGCTGGATGGCTGCCGCAGTTGCGGTGTGATGGCGGAGTTCATCACCGGTGACTTAGCGGGGCCGACTATGGCCGCGGTCGAGGAAGTCTTTACCGCTGCGCAGGCCGCCATGCCGGGGCTCGATATCCTGGTCAACAACGCTGGGACGTACATCGACAAGCCGTACCTGGAAATGGATTGGCAGACCTATCAGCACACGATGGGGCTGAATGTCGCGGCTCCCTATTTTCTGACGCAGCGGTTCGCGCGGCACTGGGTCGAGCAAGGGACGCGCGGCCGCGTGCTGATGATTGGCTCGATCAATGGTCGATTAGCGGAACCGGTGCATACCGCTTACGACTCATCGAAGGGCGCGATCGAAGCGATGGTCAAGTCGCTGTGCGTCACGCTCGCGCCGCTGGGCATTCGCGTGAATGGTCTAGCGCCGGGACTGGTGCGCACACCGCTAACGTCGGTCATCGATCGCGACGATCGCTTTCGCCAGTGGATGGAACTGCACACGCCGAGCGGCACGGTGCCCCACAGCGATGTATGTGGCGGCGGCGCGGTGTTCTTGGTCAGCGACCACGCCGAGCACGTGCATGGGCAAATGCTACTGGTCGATGGCGGCATGAGCGCCTGGCAACAACCCGATATGCCGCCAGGTTGGAAGCCGTAAGCCTTAACGTACTCGCTAAACAACATCGCCCCGGCCAATGGACCGGGGCGATGCTTTTTACGGATGCTGAACTAGGTCAGCGACAGCGGACCCGCGCCGCAGAAGTCGGGATTGCCGAACTTCTCGATGCGGTGACCGAAGCCATGCGCCAGCGATAGTAACAGGCGGTTGTGCGGGACCTTCGGGAACTTCAGCGAGCGACCCATCTGGAAGTCGAGCCCACCGCCGACGCACACAAACGGAATGTTATCGAGCGTGTGCGAGTTACCCTTGCCAAGCTCGTTGGTCCACACAATCAACGTGTTATCGAGCAGGCTGCCTTCGCCGCCCGGCTCCGGCGTTTCGGCCAAGCGCTTGGCCAGATAGGCCATTTGCTCGCAGTACCACTTGTTGATGCGCGTGAGCTTCTCTTGCACGGCTTCGTTGCTATCGGGCTCGTGCGATAGTTCGTGATGGCCTTCGTCGACATCGACCCAGCGCATCTTCGCCTGACCGACCGAGTTGGTGAACTGCAACGTCGCGATGCGGCTGAAATCGGCGGCAAAGCTGTTCACCATCAGCTCGATTTGCATCTTGCTGATTTTGGGCATGTTGTCGTTGTCTTCGCGCACGCCTGGCTCGAGCTCGGGGACGATATGGTCGAGCGTCTTCTCGGCAGGCGTTTGCAGTTCGCGTTCCATCTCGCGCACGAAGGCGGCGTGCTCTTCGAGCAAGCGACGATCGGCGTTGCTGACATGCGCGCTGACCTTCTTCAGATCTTCTTGCACGTCATCCAGAATGCTCTTGAGGTGTTCCTGATCTTTCGCGCGGCCGTACAAGCGATTGAACATCTGGTACGGATCGTCGATTGGCGCGACGGGCTTGTTGCCGCCGCTATAGACCATGCGCGTCCAGGTGTCGGCCCGTTCAGGAACCAGCACGCCAAACTCCAGCGAGCCAAAGCGTGTGCGCGTTTGTTCGTGCTGCTGCAAATAGTTCTTGATCTCTTGGTCGATCGAGATGCCTTTGGCCCAGCCAGCGGGAGTATCGGATCCACCTTGAATGTTGCCAGGATACAGTTCCACGCCGGTCAGCAAGCAACCCATGCCGCGCATGTGATTGTCGCCATCGCCGCGCACCTTGTCGCACACGCCATTCATGATCAACGTGCGATCGCGGAACGGTTCGAGTGGCGAGAGGCTTTCTTTCAGCGAGGTCAGTGCGCCCTCTTCGTCAGGCCAGAAGGTCTTGGGCACGACGCCGTTGGGGCTGAACAGCACCACCAAACGCTGCTTCCGCTGCTGCGTGTTGGCGAAGCCCAGGCTCGGCAAGTTCAGCACGAACGGAAGTGCGGCAGCGCCCAATCCCAGGGTCCGCAGGAAGTCGCGGCGTGAATCAAAGCGTGGCATGTCATGGTCCTCCTGGGGGCGGGGGTGTCTCAAGGGCGGCCGTTACACCGATGTCTACCATAAGCCGGCGCATCTTGAAATGGTTTTCGGCAAAATGCCTGCGCAACTCCGGCAATTGATCCTGTCCATAGGCGCCGATCGGCTGCTTCACCAGATAATGAAACAGTTGGGCGACAAAAGCTTCGTGCGTTTCTTCGCTAGCGGCCAAAAAGGTTGCCAATTCGCGAACACCGTTAAAGTTTGTCCGCTCGCCGCCACGCGTCTCGTAATGCCCTGTGGCATCGACCGGCTTGCTCTTCTCTTCTTTGCGCAAACGACCCACAGCGTCAAACTTCTCGAGCGCAAAGCCGAGTGGATTGATCATCTCGTGGCAGCTCATGCAGCTTTCGGCCGAAGTTTGCAGCGCCACGCGCTCGCGCGTCGTGAGGTCGGCATGCAAGTCCGGCGCAAGCGGCGAGACGGCTTCGGGAGGCGGACGTAACGATCGGCCCAGCACGCTACGCGCGACAAACACGCCGCGATGGATCGGAGAGCTGGTTGCCGTGTAAGCGAAGCCCGACAACAAGTACGGATGCGAGAGCACGCCAGCGCGCTCGTTCGTTTCCAACGCCACCTTGGTAAAGGGTGCATCGTGCGGCAGATC
>JAEZGD010000003.1 GCA_023417165.1 Planctomycetota bacterium | reverse complement strand
TCCGTGCCTCCGTGTCTCCGTGGTGAGCTTATTCCTTGCTCTGTCGGTTCCCGCGCTGCGGGCAGAAGACCGTGTTGTGGTGCAGAATGTTGACAGTTCGACCACCCGTACATTGACTGGTGAGATCGGCGATTACAACGGCAAAGAGCTGCGCATGAAGTTGGCGACTGGCCAAACGCTGAACGTGCCAGCGGCGCGCGTGGTGCGTGTAGAATCGACTTGGCAAGCCGAACACGAAACGGCCGACCGCTTGCGCGATGAGCGCAAATACGCCGAAGCCATCGACGCCTATCGCCAGGCGCTCCGCAAAGAGTCGCGCGCCTGGGCGAAGCGGCGGATCATGGCCGACGCGATCACCGCTTACGAAAGTCTCGGCCAGTTCGAGCGCGCTGGCGATGCCTTCGCGCTGCTGATGCAAGCCGACGAACATTGGCAATACCTGGAACGCGCGCCGCTACCGTGGCTCACCAGCTTGATGGGTGCCAGGCTCGAACAGAGCGCCCCAACGTGGCTCTCAAGCAAGCTCGCGCCGGTGCAGCTGCTCGGCGCGAGCTGGTCGCTCAGCAGCGAGCAGCGCACGCTAGCGGTCAACACGCTGCGTAAGCTGTCGAATCATCCCGATCCGCGGATTGCTCATCTGGCCGATGCGCAGTTGTGGCGTGCGAATATCACCACCGTGGGACCGCAAGAGTTAGCCGCCTGGGAAGCACAAATTCTTCGCATGCCGGCGAACTTGCGCGGGGGACCTTACCTGGTGCTCGGTCGAGGTTGGTTGCAACAGAACGCGCGCATGCTTGGTAATGCGGAAGTGGTGCAGCGCCGCGCGGTCACTGCGTTCATGCAAGCGCCGGTCATGCATGCCGATCGACCGCAACTTGCCATGCAAGGACTCGAACAAGCGGCCAACGTGCTGGAGCAGTTGTCGTGGAAGGATGAAGCCACCATCGTGCTGCGCGAACTGGCGCGCGATTTTGCCAATACCGATGCTGGGCGAGCCGCCGCCGCGCGCTTGCCGCGAGAAGCTACCCGGCCTTAGCTCGGAAACTCTTTGATTTGAAGGACTGCGTGTGACTCGCAAGACTGTGCTTTTACTGCTGCTGCTCGTCGGCACGATCGCCTGGCATGCCGGCGACCTCAGCCTGCTGGCGCAAACGACCGCGTCCGCCGCCGGCGAAGCGGCGCAGCGCCCGCCCGACACGCTCTTTAGCATCATCTTCAGCGGCGGCGTGGTCGGCATCACGATCATGCTGATCCTGTTTGCGGTCTCGTTTACCGCGGCCTATCTGGTCTTCGAACAGATCATGATCTTGCGCCGCAAAGAGATCATGCCCGAGGGGCTGAGCGATCAGGTGCGTAGCCAGATTCTGGCCGGTAACGTCGCTGCGGCTGAGCATGCATGCCGCGCCAAGCCCAGCGTGCTGGCGGCGGTGCTTGCGCATGGTGTAGCCGAGGTCGAGCATGGCTGGAGCGAAGTGGAAAAGGCCTTAGAAGAAGGGCTCGCCGAGCAATCCGCGCGGCTGCTGCGCAAAGTCGAGTACCTGTCGGTGATCGGCACCATCGCGCCGATGCTCGGGCTGCTGGGAACGGTGACGGGTATGATTCTGGCGTTTCAGCAAGTCGCCAGCTCGCAAGGCAACGCCGGCGCTGCCGATCTGGCGCAGGGCATTTATTCGGCGCTGGTGACAACCGTCGCGGGACTGACGATCGCGATTCCGTCGCTGGCAGCGCTCGCCATCTTTCGCAATCGCGTCGATCAACTGATTGCCGAAGTCGCCTATCAAGCGCAACACGCCTTCGCGCCGCTGAAGCGTCGCAGCCTCGCACCGCAATCGCCTGCGCCCCCTCCGCCGCCGAATCCGGTGCGTCGCTAGAACCAAGCCCCAGAACCGTCTGCCTTTGTCTTCATGAGAATTCCGCGCCGCAACACGAACGAGTTTGGCATCGACATGACGCCGATGATCGACGTCGTGTTTCAGCTCATCATTTTTTTTCTGGTGTCGAGCCATCTCGTCAAGCAAGAGACGCAGGTTCAGTTGCCGCTGCCGGTCGCCAAGAGCGGTGACAAAGACCTCGCAGAGAGCCAAGCGCGATTGACCGTGAATGTGATCAGCGATGGCGAACTTCAACTAGCAGGGCGAGCGCTGTCGGCCGACGAACTGACGCACCGCCTGGCCGAGAAGGCCCAAGAGCTCGGCAAAGACTTGGAAGTGCGGATTCGGAGTGCTCGAAATGTGCCCTACGCGCGCGTCGAGCCGGTGATGTTGGCCTGCGCGAAAGCCGGCATCTGGAACGTGACCTTCGCCGTCTATCGCCCGGAGGACGCACGCTGATGCGAATTCCTTCGCGACATACTGGCGGCCACGCGCGCGAGCTGAAGCTCGAACTGACGCCGATGATCGACTGCGTGTTTCTGTTGATGGTCTACTTCATTTGGACCAGCAGCTTCGCCGTGGTGGAAGACATTTTGCCGAGCCGTTTGTCGGTCGCCGCAGGCGTCAGCGATACGCCGATCGATCAGCCGCCGCCCCCGGAAGCCGATTTCGACAACGTCGTCGTGCGACTACTGTTCACTGGCACAGAGCCCACTTGGACCGTGAACAATGTGCCCGTCGGTTCGCTCGCCGACTTGCAAACGCAGCTCGGCGCGATCGCCAACATCAAGCGCGATGCGCCGGTGATTTTGCATCCCGATCCGGAAGTCGATCTGGGCCACGTGATTGAAGTGTACGAC
>JAEZGD010000001.1 GCA_023417165.1 Planctomycetota bacterium | reverse complement strand
CGGCAGTCGCGGCGCGTACCTCGCGCTCGCTGCAGTGCTCGCCTAATGTCGCCAGTTCGTCGAACGTGCCGGTAGGCCGCTTATGCCGCGCGAGCGCATCGAAGATGCGATGTACGGTCAAGTCGGGATAGCGACGGATCGGTGAGGTGAAGTGGCAATAATCATCGCTATTGAGCGCATAGTGCCCTTCGTCGTCCGGTGCGTAAACCGCTTTCTGCATGCTGCGCAAAATCGCATAGTTCACGGCGTGCGACTCAGGACGATCCTTGACCAGTTCGACCACACGTTTGATCTCGAAGCGGCTTTCCAAGCTATCGCACTCGATACCAAGATCGCGCACAAATCGTGTCAGTGCCAGCAGCTTGCGCGGATCAGGCGTACCGTGGATGCGGCGTAAGAAATCGATCTCTTTCTGCCGTAGCACAAAGGCGACGGCTTCATTAGCCGCCAACATAAACTCTTCGATGATCTGATGACTGACCGTATTCTCGACCAGGTGCGCGCCGCTGACGCGTCCCTCTTTGTCGAGATCGACCTTCAGCTCCGGCATCGTCAACTCAATCGCGCCACGCTTCAAGCGACGCTCGCGCAAGACCATCGCCAGCTCGTGCATACGGCCAAGCAGGCGATGCACAGGCTGCGTGAGCTTCTCTTTCCAGGCTTCGCGATCGGCGAGGAATTCGTCGACCTCTTCATAAGTGAAGCGGCGAACACTTTTAATCGCCGCGTTGTGGACATCGGCCGCCACCCGCGCGCCATCGGCGGTGAACTCGATAAAGACGGTCTTGCTGTAGCGAACTTTATGCGGCTGCAGACTGGCGAGGTTGTTGCTGATAATCTCCGGCAACATTGGCAACACGCGATCCGGCAGATACACACTAGTCGCGCGGTCGCGGGCTTCGCGGTCGAGTTCGCTTTTTGCTTTTACAAAGTGCGATACGTCGGCGATATGCACGCCTAGCCGCCAGTGGCCGTTGGGTAGCTGTTGCAGCGAGATGGCGTCATCGAAATCGCGAGCATCGACCGGGTCGATGGTGATGATCGTTTCGTGCGTCAGATCGAGACGTCCGTCGAGCGATTCGTCGAACGCTTCGGCTTGCACGCGGGCGTCGTCCAGCACGTCGGTCGAAAACTCGGTGGGCAAGCCAAATTCGTGAATGATCGAAAGCGTATCGACGCCAGGCTGGCCGCGAGCGCCCAGCACTTCGACGATCACCGCTTCGCCTTCGGCCATGTGCGAAGGAAAACGCACCATCTCCAGCACGACCTTGTCGCCTGGCTGGGCGCTTTTTGCGCCAGCATCGCCGACATAAATCGGATCGCCAAAGATCTTGCCGTCGACGCGCACATAGCCGCTCCCTTCGCGCTCGTCATACACGCCGACAAAGCGGTGCGTATCGCGCTCCAGGATCTCGGCGACTTCGCCAGTGATGCGGCCTTGCGGTCCGCGGCGTTTGCTCAAGCGCACCGCGACCGTATCGCCATCGGCGGCATCGCGGCTGGCGGGCTGCGGAATGTAAATGTCGGCCTCGCGACCTTGTTCGCGCGTGGTGCCCGTGGGACGCACATAACCGTGCCCTTTCGCGGTGCGGCGAAAGATGCCGGTGAGATGCCCCTTGCCTGCGCTCTTTTTCTTCTTAGGCTTGGCTGGGACGTCGGACGAGGAATCGTCCACCACAGCAGCGATTGTTTCTGGCGGCGTTTCCGTACGCACCACAGTGGGCGGCGGACTAGGCATCACGGCCGGAGGCGGGCTGTTAACTGGTTGCACCAGGTGTTTCGAGCCGTAGGCCAGCTTGCCTTCTTTGACGAGCCGCTTGATGACCATGCGCAAGTCGCGGAGCGAATCGGGCGGCAGGTCGAGTTGTTTGACAATCGTACGCGGCTTGACGGGGCGATAACGAGGATGGTTGACGTGGTTCAGAAGTTGTTCAGCTAAGTAAGGATCTGTCATAGTGTTACTTTAATCGGCCGAAAGATGCTCGGCGAGCAGGTGGCATAGGCATATGGGCCAGACGCCGAATTGTACGCAGATTAGGAAGGAGAAAGGGCGAGAAGTGCGCACCGCCAGCGGCACACGGACAAGCGATTGCAGGCAGGCCGCAGCACCGGCCAGAAAGAAACCGTCGTGGTGTTAGGAGGGGGCCGAACTCCAGTCGGCCACTGCTACTCCACAAAGAGGCGCAGGCGAACACTTAGGTTCGCGCCCAATTCTAGGTTGGTCGGTGCGCAAGGCAAATAAAATTTGAGCGCAAGCTTGAATTGGCAGCATTCGGCCCATCGCAAGACGCTTCGCGCTGGGCTCATTGTCGGTATAAATCCGGCAGAAAGACTACTTTTCGATCGTCTTCTGATCGCTGCCACCTTTGATCGACTGGACTTCCACCTTCAGGTTGCCAGGACCTTTGATCAACCAGCGCACATACACGACATCTCGCCCCGGCACTGCGTCGAGCTTGATGGTTTCGGGATGGCGTTTTTGCTCTTTAGGGCTCAGGAAGAAAGGCTCGTTGGAAGTCAGGCCTGTGAGGACTTGCAGTCCCTCGCCTTGGATGCGGACTTCATCCGGCGGCGTCAGCTTGTGCCGCACATCGGACGCGCTGCGAGTGGGACAGACACGATCATTCTCGATGATCGCCGTCACCTGACGCAGATCGCCGCCAAGGTCTTGGACCTCCACTTTTTGCACTTTCACCAGCGGCAGCTGATCGGCGCAGTACAACGTGAAGGCCATGTTGCGATGGCATTCTTCCTCGAGCAAAAACGAAGGTGGCTGGCGCACCCAGTTGCGGGTCGCGCCGCCGACTTCGACCTTGCCATACTGCGGATGATCGACTTCCTTCCAGGGAACGAAGCCGGCATCGAACAGCAGGTACTTGTTGAAGGTTTGCTGCATCTCGTCGCTGCCGAAGAAGCCGCCATGCTGATCGGTGGAGCGAAAGTAGTTGAACGGCGTGAACAGTTC
>JAEZGD010000784.1 GCA_023417165.1 Planctomycetota bacterium | reverse complement strand
CACGAGTGTCGCGAACCGCATCACGTGCATTTTCTCGGGCATTGTCGAATGTGTCGCGGCCATCACGAGCACCACGCGTTGCGTCTCGTGCGGCTTCTCGTGCCGCATCGCGGCTGTCGCGCATCGTTTCGCGTGTGCCTTCGCGAGCACTGTCGTACGTATCGCGGGCATCGCGTGTGTCGCGTGCGCCCCGCGTTGCTTCACGTGTCGCGCGATCGCTGGCTGTGCCGGTGTTTTGCGAAGGACGATCGGTACCGGTGCGGCCCGTCGTTTCGCGTCCGCTCGTCGGCGAACGTTGAGTGCCTGCTTCGGGTTGCGTATCGGTACCCGCCTCGGCGCCAGAGTCCGATGGATTCGTGTCCGTCTCGGTAGAATTTTGGGTCGCGCTTTCAGTCGCGCTTTGGCCAGGGCTTGTCGCGCCACCGCTACCGCCAGTCGCGGCGCCGCCACTGCCGCTGCTCGCCCCACCGCTGCCACTACCTCCTCCGCCGCCGCCGGACTGCGCAAGAGCAGGGTTTGCCGCCAACATCAGCGCAGCGACGCCCACACCTGTTCCCACAACGATGCGACTGAACCAACCTCGAAAATGCCTGGACATGTTTGCTCCTCCACGCCTTCAAATCACGGCGCCTTCAAGAATTCTGACACTGCGCCCTGCACAGGCGCGGTTTTCTCCGGCAGCGATGAACGCATAGGGCGCGCCTGCGAAGCACAAACTTCGCAGCGAAGTAGAAATGCTTGAGGAAACAGCCGTTACAAGCACAAACGGCTTCCTGTTGTCAATGAAGAGAAGTCCAGCATCGCGCATCACGAAACCAGCATGTGATGCGTTCGCGGCCAACCGCGTACATTCAACGGCCGCGCTGGTGAGTTCGCGAACAGCCGCGCGGCCTAGGGCCTGGCCAAAGAAGACGGCGCTGGATCGGCCGGAGTAGAAGTAGGCACAAAATTCGCAATGATGGTCCGCAGCATCTGCGGATCAACTGGTTTGACCAAATGAAAATCGAATCCCGCCAGGCGAGACTTCAAGCGATCTTCATCTTGCCCATAGCCGCTGACAGCCACCAGCAACGCATCTTTCGTTTGATCAATCGTTCGCAAACGTTGGGCCAATTCGTAGCCATTGATGCCCGGTAGCCCGATATCCAGCAGTATCACATCGGGCTTCAGGGCGATGGCCGCTTTGAGCGCGGAGAGCCCGTCGTAAGCCTCGTGAACTTCGTGCTGCTGCGTCTTGAGCAGCATCGCCAAAGTGGTTGCTGCATCGCGATTGTCGTCCACCACTAACACGCGATAGCGCGCGGTCGGCGGATCGGCGATGCCTGACTGGTCAGGCGGCTCAACGATCGGAGCAGGAAGCGGCTGCAAAGGCAATCGAATCGTGAACTCGCTGCCGCAACCCTCGCCTTCGCTATAGGCCTGCACGCTGCCAGAATGCATTTCGATCAGGCGTTTCACCAGCGTCAGTCCAATGCCCAGGCCGCCGTGCGAGCGATCGAGCGATCGGTCCACCTGCGTGAACAACTCGAAGATCTTGGCAAGCATTTCGTTCGGGATGCCCGATCCGGTATCGCGAACGCGCACCACCACGTTGTCGGCTTCTCGTTGAGCCAGAATCGCCAGGCGACCGCCATCGGGCGTGTACTTGGCGGCATTGTTCAGCAGATTCGAAAAGACCTGCGAGAGGCGCGCGCTATCGCCGAGCACCATCAGCGGCAGGGCGGGCAAACTTATGACCAATTCGTGGCCATGCGCTTCGATCAGCGGACGGCTGGTTTCCACCGCCGCCATCACCACATCGCCAATATCGACCACCGTTGGTCGCAGTTGGATCTTGCCGCGCGTGATGCGCGATACATCCAGCAGATCGTCAACTAACCGCACCAAATGGGTAAGCTGGCGGTTAATGACGTCGCGCGCGGAAACAACTTCCGGCTGCTCGATGCCGACCAACCGCAATATCTCCAGCGAGTTGCGGATCGGCGCGAGCGGATTGCGCAGTTCATGCGCTAGCATTGCCAAAAACTCGTTGCGGCGGCGATCATTCTCTTGAATGTCGCGCACCAGCATGGCGTTATCGAGCGCGATGGCCGCGCGACCGGCCAGATCGGTGGCGAGCGCCAATTCGTCTTCCGTAAAGGAACGCTCGGCAGTGGTCCGCGCCAACGTCAGCACGCCCACAGTCTTGCTGCGAGCGATCAACGGCAGCACCGCCGCCGAGTGCAAACGCTGCCGCTGGCCGAGACCGCCAGGCGAGATGACGTCCAGTTCCGGCAGAATCTCGCTTTCGCCGCTAGCCAGCACGCGATCATGGGCCTCGCGCAATTGGTCGTTGGGGGCATTCTCGTGCGTCAGACTCAGATAGTCGAGCGTGCCATCGGACCCGACGCCCGCCATTTCACTGCTCCACGGATGCCCTGGCGTGGCCGACTGCGTCACAGCGGCAAGGTCGGCGAGCGCAGGCACCACCACGCGCAGCAACTGGCGCACCGTGGTCGAGAAGTCGAGTGAACTGGTCAACGCGCGACTGGCTTCGGATAAGAAAATCGAACGCTGGGCAGATTCCTCTGCTGCCGCGCGCTGCGCTCGCTCTTCCGCCTGGCGAGCGACCTGCTTGCGGAGCTTGAAGAGATCAATAAAGACGCGCACTTTAGCGCGCAGCACATCCGGCACCACCGGCGTCGGCAGATAATCGACGCCGCCGGTGGCATATCCCTGGGCAGTGCGCACCTCGTCGGTAAAGGCCGTCAAAAAGATGATGGGGGTGTGCGCCGAGCGCCGCCGCTGGCGGATGAGCGCCGCGGTCTCAAAACCGTCCATTCCTGGCATGTTGACGTCGAGCAGGATCACCGCGAAGTCGTGCTTCAGCACCTGCTTCAATGCGTCTTGGCCCGAGCGCACCGTCACCAGGTTCTCTTCCAGTTCTTCTAGAATCGAATGGTAGACGAGCAGCTTTTCAGGCAGATCGTCAACGATCAGGATGTTCGTTTTCTCAGCATCATCCATTCG
Source organism: Planctomycetota bacterium (assembly GCA_023417165.1). GTDB lineage: Bacteria > Planctomycetota > Planctomycetia > Pirellulales > Pirellulaceae > JAEZGD01. The sequence goes on along the minus strand of JAEZGD010000784.1, from coordinate 1,739 downwards.
AAAACTCAAGAGCTCCAGCTTCTCTGGTCAGCAATGCACGAAAGTCGGGAGGCCATCAACCACCATCAGAGCCCAAATCAGCGGTGGAGCCAAGCCCGTAACACCGCCAACATTTGCTGCGTGTCGACCGGCTTGGAAAGATAATCCCACGCGCCCGCTTCAATACACTTTTCTCGGTCTCCCTTCATGGCTTTGGCGGTCACCGCCACAATCGGCAGATTTTTTAGACGCGGAATCTTGCGAATCTCACGCATTGTTTCCATGCCGTCCATCTCCGGCATCATGATGTCCATCAGCACAATGTCGATGTCGGGCTGGTCTTGCAAATGTCCGATCGCGTCACGCCCGTTGTCGGCCGGCACGACAATCATCTCATGTTCTTCCAGCACGGTCGAAAGCGCGAAGATGTTTCGCATGTCGTCGTCGACGATGAGCACCTTCTTGTTGCGGAGCACCATGTTCGATTCCAGCAGATTCGACAGCGTGTGACGTCGCTCCGCAGGAAGCTGCGCAATATTGCGATGCAGGCACGAAGCGCTCACGTCCAGCAGACGGTCGAAAGCATGCACGCGACGAATGGTGCAAGTCTCGCTCAACTTGCGCAGTGCGGGACTGTGCTGGTCGAGCTCCCCTTCGCCAAAGATGATCACAGGAATGCGCTGGAACTCGTACGGCGCGATCGCGGCCGCCAGTTGCGCCGCCGTGTCGGCCGCTTCCAGGCCAAGCACAATGCAATCGACAGGTCCTTGCGACAGCATATGGATCGCCGTCGCTAACTCGCCGACGACGTGCAGTTGCACGTCATCGCCGTCAATCTCTTGTTGAATTTTCTGGCGTCGCTGGGCGTCGGTATCGAAAATCAAGACTTCTTTGACGCGGCGATTCGCGAAGTCTTCGATCCGAGTAAACATGCGCTCCAGCACTTCGCGGCTTTGCACCGGCTTGGCCACAAACGCCATCGCGCCGCTATCGATCGCCAGTTCGCGCGATTCGTCGGTAGAGATAACACAGATCGGAATATGCCGCGTCGTCAGGTCGTGCTTCAATCGCTGCAAGATGCGCCAGCCATCGATGTCGGGCAGGTGCAAGTCGAGAGTGATCGTCGCCGGCTGATATTCGTGCGCCATGGCCAATGCGACCGCTCCTACCGACGTCACCAAGCCTTTGAAGCCTTGCTCGCGTGCGGTATCGAGCAAAAACCGGGCGAAGGCCAGATCGTTCTCGGCGATGAGGACGACACGGTCGCCAGGATGGAGATCGTCGCGGTCGTCGCCGACTTCATTTACAAGTTGCTCAAAGTCGGTTTCGGGAATGGCCAGGTCTTCGACCGCCAGCGGCGCGCCATTGCGCGCTTCGCGATGCATTTCAGGCAGACTCGCTGGCGCGCCGGCGATCGCCAGTTGACGGGCCACATAGGGAACGATGTCAGCCGAGGCCTTACGCGCCCCACGCGGCAGGCTATAGGTCACTGGCAAATATAACGTAAAGGTGCTACCTCGGCCCGGCTGCGATTCCAAGTGAATCGCACCGCCCAGCAGCCGTGACAGTTCGCGACTGATCGCCAGGCCCAGGCCGGTGCCGCCATATTTGCGGCTGGTCGAACCATCGGCCTGCTGGAACGCTTCGAAAATGATCTGCTGTTTTTCAGCGTGGATGCCGATGCCGGTATCGGTCACCGAGAACCGCAGCACTTCCGTAGCGCGATTCAGTTCTTCATGAACAGGCGACCAGCCATCGGT
>JAEZGD010000783.1 GCA_023417165.1 Planctomycetota bacterium | reverse complement strand
GTCGAAAACACCGCTGAAGCCTGGCGGACGCGACAAGTGGGTGAAGCAACTGCGTGACACGCTCGGCCGCCAGGATATTGAAGTCTTTGGCATCGACCCACGCACCCATGCCGCGCACATTCTGGTCGAAGCTGACTATCACATGAAGCTGATCGGGATGGGGCTGGAAGAAGGCACACCGGGCGTGAAGAGCTATCTCGATACCGTCGAAGTTGGGCCCAATGGCGAACTGCCGGCGATGGATGTGCTGCGTTGGTGGTTCACGCTGAACTACGACGCCGTGCAAGCCACGAAGACGCGTGACGCGTTTGAATTGGTAGGCCCCGGCGTCAAAGTCCTGAGCGAAAACGAAATGCTGACCGAGCGCGGCCAGCGGGTGCATACGGGCAAGTCGGACGATCTGAACTCGCAATTCGCCCAGAGCTTTACCAAGCACTTTGCCGCCTTGGCGGACAAGTATCCGGTCTATGCCGAGCTGCGCAATATCTTTGACCTGGCGCTGGTCGCTGGCATCGTGCGCAGCGAAGATTTAGGCCAGCAAGCCCGCTGGCATGCGACGCACTTCGGCACGGAAGGCGCTTACGAGCCGCGGCTCGATCACGCCCCGCGCGAAGTCGAGACGATCGTCAATTATCGCGTGGTCCGCAACAAGCACATCGTGGCGGGTATCTCTGGCGGCGTGAGCGTCGATACTGGCGCGCTGGTCGGCAAGAATACCAAGACCGACGATTATGGCGTCCTGCTGGCCGAGCGTGCGAACAGCACGCCGACCAAGGTTGCGCCTCGCCATTGGTGGTGGGATTGAGATTGCCGCCCACCCGCGGAAGCCAAATAAAAAAGCGAGGGCGTTTCTGCCCTCGTTTTCGTTTTGGTTACTAGCGATATGACTCGTGGCATCCGCTGCAGCTCTGGCCGATTTCGCCGACTGCCGCCCGGGCTTTGTCGTAGTTATTGCTTTTCACCGCTTCTCCGATTTCGAGTGCGGCCTTTTTGAGCCGCTGGCAGAACTCGCGATAGTCGTCGTCGTCGCCGTCTTCCATGCCTTCCTTCATCAGGATCTCGGCGAGCGCAGCCGTGAGTTGCGCTTCGTGAAACATCTCTTCGGCGTGGTCGCTGAATTCCGACTTGTTAGCGACCCACGGCTGCATGCGTTCTTGATGCGAATTCTCCAGACGCTGCATCAGCGGCGAGCGGTCGGTGACTTGAGGCCAGGTCACTGTTACTTCGCCGGTGCGATTCTTGACACCGGCCCCGCTGAGTAGGTCCTCGAGATCGACCTTGCGTTGCTTGGCCTCGTTGAAGACTTGAATCGTGCCGACTTTGCAGTTGGCGGCGGTTCGAGCAAACAGGTCGCGAGCGGCGGGGCCGTCGGCTTTCCAGCGCACGTCGCTATCGTATTCGCCAATGATCGCGAACATGCTTGCGAGGACCGAGAACTGCTTGCGTGCCACCTTGTAGCCGTTGCCGGCAAACTTCGCTGGTGTCGAGACCTCTTCGTCCATGATCTTCTTACTGGCTTTGATCTCGTCTTCGATCGTCGTGGCCGAGATGATCTTCGACCAGGCGAAATCACCGCCTGCCGATTCTGCTCCTCCAGCAGTCGGCATGGGTGCGGCCGGGTTGCCCGCGACGTTGGCCGCTGGCTTACCGAAGTCGGGTCGTGCGCCGACGACGGCGTCTTTGAAGGCGTCTTTGAAGTAGATCCCGTCGCTGTTAGGAAACGACTTGGGCAACTCAGCTCGCACGCGGCCTTTTCCCGCTGGCGCTTGCGCCAACAGGGCGATGGCGGGAATGCCAAAAACGAGCGCAGCCAGGCCAGCTATCAGGGATCGACGCATCGGAAACGCCTGCAAAAAGAGAATCGAAGATCACTCGATTATCAGTTGTATTGCCGGGATTGGCAAGTTAACGGACGACGCGCCTGAACTTACGGCAGAACCGGCACAATGATCGCCTCGTCGGGCTCGCCTGCGCGGGCGTTTGTGACGAGCACGCGCGTCTCTTCACGCTGCACCTGATAGGCCCGCCCGGTTTGCGGATTGTGTGTCAGGTCGGGGGATTGCTGGTTCGTCGCCTGGCACAGAGCCAATAGCCAGCCTTCGCAAGCGGCGCGATCTTGCGCCTGCTGGCGATGCCCGGCGTCGAAGCCGACCAGCAGGATGCGTCCCGCAATGAGCGGAAAGTCGGGCGCGTTGCGCTCGTCTTGCAAATGGCGGGAGATCTTTTCGAGCAGTTCGCGCCGCTCGTGGTACGGCTGATCGCAGGCATCGACGATCTCGCGCATGGTCTGCAAGTAGTAACGCTCGTCGGCGTCGACGTTTTCCGAGACCGCCTTGGCGGTCGCGCCGACGCCGGTTTCCTCGCGCAGTTGCTCGATTTCGGCATCGGAAAAGACCGACAGCACCAGCCCGTGGCGAATCATCTCGTACGTGTGCAGCCCTTGACCGCGGTCGCCGATCCAGGCGTCGGCGTCTTCCGGCCAATCACGCAAATGATCGGCCAGCAGGTCGCGCAGTTCGGCCAGCATCTGGGGCGTAACGCGTTCGTCTTGCACGACCGCTTCGAGCACGCGCAACGCTTCGAGCCGCAAGCGCGCGCCTTTCATGCGCGGCACCACATGCCGCGCGGAGGCCAGTGCGTGATCCAATCGCAACATGCGAACCACGGCGTCGTGAGCGGTGTTCAGATCGCCTTCTTCCAACAGATCGATTACCGCCAGCGCGCGGGCGCGATGCGCGATCTCGGCGACATCGACGATGTTCATGTCGGCGAGCAGACCCTGATTGTGGTCGATGGGCAAGCGATATTGTTCGCCCTCAAAAGTCGCTTGCGCCGCCGTGATGAAATCGTGGTGGTTTTTCAGCAGATCGCGAGCACGCTGCTTCGCCGGACCGCTGAAAACGAACTTGCCCTCGGGATACACCTTGGCAAAGTCTTCGAGCAGACTTTCGACGCGCGCGACAGGAAAGGTTTCGCGAAAGACTTTGGCGGCGTCGCGCGATAGAGGCGGTTCTCGCTTCGCCAGTTGCGCGGGCGTGGCTTCCTCGGCTCGCAGGCGTGCGAATTCATCTTGAAGTGCGGGATCGGCGGATTTCTCCAGTCCTGGCAGCGTACCAAAGCGACGAAAGTCCGGCGGTTCGTTAGCGAAACGATGCTCGGCATTGCAGCCGCCGAGCAGCAATAGTGCCACCAACAAAACGTAACAGCGAGTGGCGATCCGTGCCTGGTGCATTGCGATGACCTCTATTGTCTACGCGCGGTTACGTGCGCTCTTTGCGTCGTTTGGCGGGCCGCGTGGGTGGCGTCAGCCGTGGCCAGATCGGCGCGAGTTCGACCAGTTCTGCTACGCCCAATTCGGCCACTTCAGGACCCGAAACATAACGCCCCGGATGCGACCAGCGGCGCACGAGTTCTTCGTCGATGCCAAACAGTTTCGCCAGCAGCACGTCCATATCGCCTTCAAGTTGGCCGAAGTGGCGTGCCCATTCGGCGGCTTCGTTCAAGCCGACGTGCTCTTCGCTTTGCCAACGCATGGGATGGAACAAGAACACGCTATACGCCGTGACGATGCGGCGGCGGCACGCGGCAAACGGCCACAGCGCGGCCGACGAGCATTCGCCCGTCACGATGCCGGTGGCGTTCAACCCACGCAGCAGGATGAGATTGGCCAGCGACATGGCCGCATACGGGCTGCCGCCTGGCGAATCGAAATACAGGATGCACTCGCCGCTGGGAGGGACTTCGAGCAGTTTGTCGGTCAACTCGGCGGCGCGATCGGTCAAATCGCCAACGAGGCCAATTTCGATCGGCTCGTCGTCGGCTGCGGGCTTGGCCATGGAATCCTTCGTGGACAGTGAATTATGGAGGCGTGGAGGTGTGTATACCGTCGAAACCGCCGCGGCAACAAGGCGATTGACCGCTACAAGCCCTCAATCACACCCCCGGCTGGTGGTTATTCGCGGCGGAAACCACCCACAGGTACGGACTTGTAACTTTCCAGCCGCGCGACCCCTACTATAATGAAAGCTACCGGAAAGCAGGGACAGGCCAAAGAGCGACCGCCACGACCGAAGAAGGCGTCTCTTCGCAGTGCGCAGGAACTCTTTACAAAGTAACTGGTAGCCTTCATGGGAATCAAGTTTCGTTGCCCCAACGGCCACAAGCTGCACGTGAAATCGTTCCTCGCTGGCAAGCGCGGTATTTGTCCGCATTGCGGGGTAATCGTGGGCTTTCCCGAGGCCTCGGTCTCGGCCGAGGAAGCCGTTGATTCGCCCGAATCCGACGCTAGCATTGAAGGCGGCATTGGCACTGCGGTGGCAACGGCCGCGGCTAAATCGGTCGCAGAAACGGCCACCACAACCAATGTGGTCGCTCGCCCAGCGGTGGCGAATGCTGCGCCGGTTTCCACGACGCCTACGGTGCCTACATCGCCGACCAACGTTGCGCCCGCAGTCGCACCTGCTGCGGCACCAGCACCAGCGCCGACACCTGTGACGCCCGTCGTAGCGGCGACGCCTGTCGTGGTAGCTCCAGTAAACACAGAAACGCCCACTATTGTGCCAGTGGAGGCGGCAGTCGTTCCTGTTTCGCCTGCGAGTGTGGCCGCAGCTCCTGTGGCTGTCACGGCTGCGCCTGCGAGCCCTGTCGCGGTGGCTGTGGCGCCCACTGCCGAGCCGCCGATTCCCTCGCAGGCAGCGCCGCCAGATCCGATTTTGGAAGCGCCGAATGCGGTGTGGTACGTGCGCCCGCCCAGCGGTGGCCAGTTTGGACCTGCACGCGGCGATGTGATGCGCAAATGGATCGGCGAAGGGCGTGTGAGCGCCGATTCGCTCGTCTGGCGCGACGGCTGGGAAGACTGGAAGACAGCGGTCGTCGTCTTTCCCACACTGGCTCCAGCCGTGCCTGGGGTAGCGAAAGTCGCTGCGGTGACGCGCGTGCCGGAAGGCTCAGCGGCGACGGCCTCGGTGTCGCGGGTCATGCGCGCCAAGAAACGCTCCAACGGCTTCGCCATTGGCATGGTCGTCACGCTCGGCGTACTAGCCTTGGTACTATTGGCGGTGTTTATCTTTGTGCTCAGCGGCCTGAATGCGTCATAGCCGTCACACCTGCCTTCCCTGGGTTTCTTCCACGCAAAGCTGCTATACTGGCGGCTTCCGCTGGTACATTCCTGCCC
>JAEZGD010000777.1 GCA_023417165.1 Planctomycetota bacterium | reverse complement strand
AGCTTGGCGTCCAGAAAGGCGCGCGCCACTTCGCCATCGCTAATGCCACGAACAGTCAGCAGTTGAGCCACAATCGACGGCACGCCGGCGCTGCGCTCAAGCCTTGCGATTTGCTCCGCATCGTGGGGGCAAAATCGCCATAACTTGCCCATGGCGTCCTCACCTTGGCGCTCGATCGTCGAGTCGCCACGTAACAGGCCGCGTCTCGGCAATCATCGAGTGCGACTGCGAACTACTTCTTCTTCTCGTTGTGCACGGTGTGCTTGCGCAGACGGGGGCAGAACTTGCTGAGCTTCAGCTTTTCGCCGCCGGGCTTGCGCATCAACGTGTAGTTGTAGTCGCCGGTTTCCTCGCAAACCAAATAGACGACTTCTGCCTTTTTCTTGCTCTTGGCCATGGAAGCCTCTCTAAAAACCAATCAGACGGCCGCACTGCGACCGCCCTGAAGACACGAACGAAATTCGGGAATCACGTAATATAGCAGTGATCGGCATTCTCTTCCTAGGGGCAATTACGAAGTCGCGCCGACCTTGTCGATTGTTCGTCGGCCGCCCTCCCCTGTCCCGGCCAGTTTTTCCCTAAGTTTATTCACCACCGCCATTTAGAACGCCTCTTTGCGGTCCGCAGAAGGCTCTGCCAGCATAACCTAGACTTCCCCTAGAAGGTTTCTACTTACTTTGGGGTATCATTGTGTTGATTCCAGCGTTGGCTCGCGAAGGGGCGAGCGGAATTGCGGTCTTGCTGCTGCTGATGAGCGTGGCGATGGGCATTGGGTGGTGGCTCGGCCGAGGCTTGCGCCGCCGACCCTCTCGCCAGGATGCCTCCCGGCAACAGTTGCTGGCGATGACGAAAGAACTAGCCTCGTGGACCACGGATGTTTCCAGCGGGGTCAGCGAGTATCGCTCACTGATCGAGACGCTCTCGGACCAGATCGCCCACACGGTGGATCGCGGCGTTACGCCTTCTTCCATGACCACCACCAACCTATTGATGCAACTGCTGACGGCGAACCGACGCCTGCAGACCCAGCTCGAAACGGCTGAAGCCACGCTAGAGCAGCAATCGCGTGACCTGGCAGGCTATATGTCGCAAGCCGGCACCGACGCGCTCACTGGCTTGAGTAATCGTCGCATCTTTGACGAGCGTCTGGCCGAGGCCTTGCATGCCTGGTACGCGCAGCAGACAGCCGTCGGCATCGCCTTGATCGATATCGATCACTTTAAAACGCTTAACGATACGCAAGGCCATCTGGCAGGCGATGCAGTGTTGCGACAACTCGCCAAACTGCTGCGCGAGCAAGTTCCTAGTGGTTCGACGATGGTTCGATTTGGTGGCGAAGAGTTCGCCTGCATCGTCACTGGTCGGGATCTGGCAGCCATCGCCGAAGTGGCCGAGCGACTGCGCCAGGCGGTGGAGTCGCAGTGCTTTGTGCACGACAACCGGACGCTGCGCGCCACGGTCAGTTGTGGCGTGGCTTTAGCGACCTTTCGCGAAAGCGCATTGGCGCTATTACAACGCGGCGATAGCGCACTGTATGCCGCAAAGACGTCCAGCCGCAATGCAGTGTACTTGCACGATGGCTATCATTGCGTGCACTACAGCGGCGGCTGTGCTACTGCGCAGCCAGCATTCGCCGAAGAACATCTCGTCCGCGACTTCCACGAAGTGTGCCTGGATCTGCGGCAACGGCTGGCGCAAGTGGCGATCACGCCGGATGCCCAGCCGCTGGCTTAGAGCCTCACTCTTCGTCCAGGGTCGAACTACTCACCACTTGGTTAACGGTGATGCCCAGGCTGCGGAGCTTGTTGCGCAAGCTGCCGCGGGTGATGCCTAGGATGCGTGCCGCGACCGACTGATTGCCACCGGTATGCTCTAGCACAGCCGGCAGCAGTTGGCGTTCGAGACGCTCGATCCCTTCGGCATACAGCGAGGTTGAGTTTGCGGCCAAGCGTTGCTGCACGAAGTGCGCGATGTCGGATGGCGCAGCATGGGACGCGTGCCCGTTGTCGCTCGCGGCGACCGTTCGCCCGCCCAGGATTTCTGTTGGCAGAAAGTCTGGCAGAATCACGGGACCGGTCGTTTGCAGAATCGCCTGGCGAACGACGCTGTGCAACTCGCGAACATTGCCTGGCCAGTCGTAGGCTTCCAGGATATCCATCGCGACCGGCGAGATGCCCACGACCTGCTTTCCCATCATGGGGGCGAAGCGGGCGATGGCATGTTCGACCAACAGCGGCACATCCCCTTCACGTTCACGCAGCGGTGGGATGCGGATGGTGAAGCCATTCAACCGATAGAGCAAGTCTTCGCGGAATAGCCCGCGCGAGACCAGATCGTCGAGATCACGGTTGGTGGCTGCGATCACGCGCGTATCGACGGTGATGGTGGAGTTGCCACCGACCCGCTCGAACTGTTGTTGCTGCAAGACGCGCAGTAATTTGACCTGCACGACCGGCGACATATCGCCAACTTCGTCCAGGAAGATCGAACCGCCTGAACAATGCTCAAACTTACCGATACGGCGTTGATCGGCACCGGTGAAAGCGCCCTTCTCGTGACCGAACAGCTCGCTTTCCAGCAGCGTTTCGTGAATCGCTCCGCAATTGACCGCCAAAAACGGCCCTTTCGCGCGGCGACTGTGTTGGTAGATGGCCCTGGCGATCAGCTCTTTGCCGGTGCCGCTTTCGCCAAGGACCAGGACCGCCACGTCCTGTTCGGCGACGCGGCCAATCGACTTATACACTTCCAGCATCTGCGGGCTGCGGCCAACGAGCGCGTCGGCATCGGCAGCAACGCTCGGCAGCGTCGGCACGTTGACTGGCGTCGTCATCAACCGCCGCATTTGCAGCGCTCGATCCAGGCAAGAGCGCAGCGTTTCGACCGACAACGGCTTAGTCAGGTAGTCGTACGCGCCACCTTTAAT
>JAEZGD010000770.1 GCA_023417165.1 Planctomycetota bacterium | reverse complement strand
TGCCTATACCATGCAGTACGGCGAGCCGTTCAGCCACACCGGTGCGCTGGCGACGTGGAAGTACAGCGACAACTGGTCGTTCATCGGCGGTTTGGTCAACGGGTGGGATCGCTTCGATGGTCCGAGTGACCGCGTGGCCGGCATCGGCGGTGTGGTCTATACGCCGGACCACGAGCGTTACACCCTCACGCTGACCGGCATCAGCGGTCAAGAAGCGAACTCGGCTGGCAACATTCCGTTGAATCAATTGTATTCGACGCGCAACATGTATAGCCTCGTGTTCAACTACTCGATCAACGATCGTTGGAACTATGTGTTCCAGCACGATCACGGCTGGCAGAAGGACTTCTTTGAGGCCGCGCCTACTCCGGGTGCCGGGCTGGCCGATGCGGAGTGGTACGGCATCAACCAGTACTTGTTCTATACGATCAACGATTGCTGGAAGGCCGGTCTGCGAGCCGAGTGGTTCCGCGATGACGATGGCGCCCGCGTCGCTGGCGTCCGCCCCGATAACGGTACGGACCTGGGCAACGTCTCGGCCACGCCAGGCGGTTACGCAGGCAACTTCTACGAGATCAGCCTGGGTCTGAACTGGACCCCGCACGCCAACCTGATCGTGCGTCCGGAAGTACGCTACGACTGGTACGAAGGCGAGCAGCTCAATGGCGCCGCTCCCTTCGGCGACGGCACCGAAAGCAGCCAATGGGTCTACGGCCTCGACGCCGTGGTCCTGTGGTAAGCCCTACCACGACTGCTAAGTTCGACTTTCCCCCGCCGCCCGGTCTTTCGCAAGAAAGGCCGGGCGGTTTTTTGTTGGGCGCATGGAACTTGGAACTTCGCACCTTCCAGCAATCGGGCGATAGTGCCAAGTGCGAACTGCGGGTACATTAACGGCTCGCATTTCGCCACTTTGATCCTCGCTCTGCATTGCTATGTGGTTTTCTCGCCTGTTCTGGAAGTTGGCTCTGGTCAATGCGGGGCTGAATCTGGCGCTTTTGGCGGGCCTGTTAGCGATGGTGGCTTATGGCGATCCCGCGCTGGTTCGCTCGCGGCTGCTGCTCATGGCGGCTCTCGGCGGACTGATCGTTTTCAGCGTGACGTTCATTGTGGTGGGACGCATCGTACAACCGCTCGCCCGGCTGACGGTCGGCGCTCAGGCGATTGCCTCGGGCGATGAAGAGCATTCACTGTATGTCGAAACGCACGACGAACTCGGTCTGCTCGGCGCGGCCTTCAATCACATGCAGCGGAAGTTGCATCGCCGGCTAGGGCAATTGCGCGAGAACAGCGAACGTCTGCAAACCGTGCTCGGCAACATGGCCGAGGGCGTGATCGCGGTTGATACCGAACAGCAGATCGTCCTGGCGAACGAAGCCGGGCGGACGCTGCTGGATTTTGTCACGAGCGACGCCGTCGGTCGCCCGCTGGTGGAAGTCACGCGCAGCCGCCCTGTCCTGAATGCAGTTCAGTCGGTGCTGGCCGACGCGACGCCTGTGCAGCAGGAGTTTGAATCGCCAGGACCGATGCGGCGCGTGCTTTCGCTGCGCGCCACGCGCCTGCCTGGCGAGCCTTGCCCTGGCGTGATGGTGGTGCTGCACGACGTCTCCGAACTGCGGCGGCTCGAAAACTTGCGCCGCGAACTGGTGGCTAACGTCTCGCATGAGTTAAAAACACCACTCGCCTCCATTAAGGCGTATGCCGAGACGCTGCGGCTAGGAGCGATTCACGATCCCGATCACAATCTGGCGTTCGTCGGCCGTATCGAAGAGCAGGCCGAGCGGTTGCACCAACTCATTCTCGACCTGCTGCAAATCGCGCGGATCGAAGCCGGCCAGCAGGCGTTCGAGATCCATTCGGTGCCCATGGCCGATGTCGTCGCGACCTGTTTTTCGCAGTACGTCGGAGCTGCCGAGCAGAAGCGTATTCGCCTGGTTGTCGAAGCGCCAAGCACTCCGGTTTCGGTTATGGCGGACGACGAAGGATTGCTGGCGATTTTGAACAACCTGGTGGACAACGCCATCAAGTACACGCCCGAGGAAGGGACCGTAACAGTGCGTTGGAGCGCCAGCGATGGCAACCTGGTGCAGTTGGAAGTCCAAGACACCGGCATCGGGATTCCGCCATCGCATCAGCCGCGCGTCTTCGAGCGTTTCTATCGCGTCGACAAAGCGCGCTCGCGCGAGCTGGGGGGGACCGGGCTGGGGCTATCGATCGTCAAGCATCTCGCCTTGGCGTTTCACGGCACGGTGGGCCTGGTCAGCATACCCAAGCAAGGCACGACCTTTCGCGTGAGCTTGCCGCAAGGCTAGCGCGGGGCGGCGAACATCACTGTGTTCGCGATGCGTTCTTCATGATACGCTAACGGAATCTTCACATGCCCTCTTTAAGATCGACCCTGAACACTTCGCAGTCGAAGGTCATGGCAGGGCCGGCTGGGAAGTGTTAGGCATGTGAAAGCCTGCGTCAGTTCGCAACTTTTACACGTCTTTTGTCGTGCCGCTTCCTGTGGCTGGCACGCTAGTACTGCGATTTATGAGCAAACATTTGCAGCGTGACATGGACAACATCCACCGCGAGGTGTTGGCGATGTCCGCGATTGTCGAAGAGATGATCGACAAGGCGACGCTGTCGCTGAACGAACGCCGCATCGACCTGACCGCCGAAGTGATCAAGACCGACGACCTGGTCGATCAGCGTGAAGTCAAGATCGAAGAAGAATGCCTGAAGATGCTGGCGCTGCACCAGCCGGTGGCCATTGACCTGCGTCGCGTGGCGACCGTGCTGAAGGTCAACAACGACCTGGAGCGGATCGCTGACCTGGCGGTGAACATCGCCGAACGCTCCCAAAATATCGACGAGTATCCGGACTTTCCGGTGCCCGAAATGGTGTCGCACATGGTAGCGCTGACCACGCAAATGGTGCGCAGCTCGCTCGACGCCTTCGTGAACCTGGACGCCGCGGCGGCGCGCCGGATCATGATGCTCGATGACGATGTGGATTTGCACAATCGTCATGTCATCGAAGAACTGCAGCTCATCATGCAGACGCGGCCCGAGCTGGTGCCGCCGGCGCTGCACTGCTTTTCGGCGGCGCGGCACATCGAGCGGATCGCCGATCATGCCACCAACATCGCTGAAGACGTGATTTACCTGGTTGAAGGGGACATCGTCCGCCATCGCAACCAAAGCGCGAAGCGCAAATAGTTGTAAGTTTCTGGAATCGTGAACCGTATGGCTAAAGCCAAAGTTCTCATCATCGAAGACGATCGTTCGCTGGCGGAAGTGCTGGCGTACAACTTGAAGCAAGCCGGTTACGAAGTGCTTTCGGCGCACGACGGCCAAGATGGTTTGCTGCAAGCGCAAATGAAGTCGCCGGACATTGTCATTCTCGACCTGATGCTGCCGGTGATCGACGGTCTGGACGTTTGCCGCCGA
>JAEZGD010000750.1 GCA_023417165.1 Planctomycetota bacterium | reverse complement strand
GCGATGAAGCTGGCCATCGACGACTTCGATCATGCCATAGTGTCGCGTGCGCAGTAGTGCAGCGTCTTGCTGAAGATCGCGCGCCTCGGGCCACCAGCGCGTGAGTGCGGCTCGTTTCCAACCCATGTACAAGCTCATCACGCTTCTCGCTCGAGTGCGCGTTCACGAAACCAGCGCATGCCGCTGAGCATCACCCACATCATCACCAGGCATATCACAATCGTGGCGGGAATGAGCAAGCCCATCGCAAAGTAATCGCGCATGCCGGTCGGCCACTCCCAGGCCTCTGGCCAACGCAGCAGCACATACAGTCCGCCGGCGCACAGATAAGGTCCAAACGCCAGATCACGACGTCCCGTGACCAACCAGTTCGCCAAGGCGATGAACAGCGCCGCAAATGGCGCGACAAAAAACGCCAGCAGCGCTCCTTGCCAGCCGACGAATGCGCCGATCATCGCCATTAGCGTCACGTCGCCAAAGCCCATCGCTTCTTTTCCGAGCGTGTGCGAGCCGATGATTCGAATCGCCCAGACCAGCGAACCGCCGAACGCCATGCCCACCAAGGACGACAACAATCCCGGCCACGCCAGCCCGCCGGGCGGTGTCCACCACCAGACCAATACAATCAGCGGCATGCCAACCACGGTCATGATCAGCACCAGTGGCCAGTTGCCATAGCGCGCGATACTCGCGAAGAAGAACGCAAAGGCCTTCTTCCAACCGCGCCGCAAGGTCCAACGTTTTTCGAGGATGCCGAAGTTCCACCCTGCGAAGCAAAATAGACCGAGCGCCAAGCCTTGCCAGGCGTTTAGCGATGGTGCCCAAGGAAGCGGCGCGGTGAGCCACAAAAAGTCGAGTTGCGCCGGCGGGGGAAAGACCAGACTCGTCGGCAGTGACATCGGCCACACGGTCGCCAGTAGCAAACCAGCCAGCGTACCGGGAACCGTGATCGCATCGGGAATCGTCTTCTCGTCGAAGTCGATGAAGGTCGCCACCAACATCAGCAAGAACAGCAGTCCATGACTGACGAACCGCTCGTGCAACATCGCTTGCACCGCGGGTGCATCCAGCGGCAAGACCAGCAGCGGCGGCGTGGGAATGAGTTGTCCGGTGACTTCCCAGTAATAAAGGAGTGCCAGCCCCGCGCCGGTCGTTAACTCCAGCAGCACAGGGCGAATCCAAAAGCCGCGTCCCCATAGTTCGTGCTCGCGGCGCAGTCCCCACCAGCCCAGCACCGGCACGCGATCGAGCCACTGCCGCGGCGGCGCCTTCGCGGGAGCTTTCGACCAGGGACTGATCGGCCGGGCATCCCACGCCAGCGCATAGATGCCCCAATTGACGAGCGCGCCCAGGCACAAGCCGAGTCCAAAGATCGCCAGGCAGCGAATTTCAAGCGGGATGGAAAGCAACCAAGAAAGCATGCCGCGTCGTTTAAAGTAGAACCGCCAAGGCGCGGGGACCGATCGAAATCCCGCTGCGCCAAAGCGCCGCAGAATTCTACTTCGTCAGACCAAGCATTGGGCCTATGCTGGCGAGGATTTCGTGCGCGATCGATTCAGGCGAACGATCGTCGGTAGCCACGGTACAATCGGCGCATTCGCGATAAAGAGGCGTGCGAATCGCCAAAAGCTGCTCGATTTCTTCCAAGCCCCCCGCAGCCGTCAAATTCGGCCGCCGATCGGTGGTGCTCGCATCAGCTTGAATTCGCGTCAGAATTATGGACGGATTGGCGGTCAACCACACGGTGCGACAACGGTTGGCGATCGTCGCGCGGTTAGAGGCTCGCAGTATCGCGCCGCCCCCAAGAGCCAGAACCCATTGATCGCGCGCCGCCAGATCGGCAATTACCTGCTCTTCCAAGTCGCGGAAAGCAGCTTCGCCTCCGTCGGCGAAGATTTGCTTGATCGTTCGCCCGGCGCGGCGTTCCAGTTCGACATCGGCATCAAGCCACTGCCATCCCAGTCGCCGGGCAAGCTCTTGGGCAACGGTGGTCTTGCCCGTGCCACGATAACCAATCAGCGCAAGATTCATGAAACCTGGCAATGCCTTCCGCACGCGGCTTAGTAGCGAGCAGCGCCCATCGCGCGCTTCATCTCTTGGCGCATCTCATCGAGCGGCGCTTCTTCGCCAGTGAACAGCTTAAACTGCAGCGCTGCCTGGCCCACGAACATATCCACGCCGGTAATGATGTTGCAGCCTTGCTGCCGGGCGTCTTTGATAAGCAGCGTATTTTCAGGATTGTACACGGTATCAAAGACGATCGTCGAAGGACGCAAGTGACGGCGCTCGTACGGCGTTTCATCCACATTGGGATGCATGCCAATCGGCGTACCGTTGATCAGGATATCGACCTTCAGATTGTGACGATGCTCCCAATCGACGGCGCGACCGCCGACACGATTGGCGAGCTCTTCCGCTCTGGCGGCTGTGCGCGAGCTGATCACCACGTCGCCGCCGCGGCGTTTGGCGCCATAAGCGAGCGCCTTCGAGACGCCACCAGCACCGAGGATCAAGACCACCTTGCCTGCGAACGGCTTGTCGGTGGTGATGTCGCCGACGGCACGCTCCAGGCTTTCCATCGCGGCGCGATAGTCGGTGTTGTAGGCGATGCGCTCGCCATCTTTGAACACCAGCGTGTTGGCTGCGCCAATGCCTTGCACCGAACTATCGGCCTTGGTGATCAGCGGCAGCACTTCTTCTTTATGCGGAATCGTAACGCTCAGGCCCTTCACACCCAGTTCGTTGCAATCGTCCAGGAATTGGCGCAAGTCTTCGCGCGGCACGCGGAACGGCACGTACACGCGGTTCATTTTCAAATGGTCAAATGCGGCGTTGTGAATTACCGGGCTGAGGCTGTGCGAGATCGGATCGGCGATCACGCCAAAGACCTCGGTCTCGGGCGTGATATTATCGAAGTGATAGATCTCGCGCATCTGCTTATAGCCCACCTGCCCCGGCGCGAGCGAGCGCTCGTGATGGAACGAAGCATAGGTGAAGACCGAGCCAAACTTGCTCGCCAGGATGCGCGTCGGCGTGCCGATCTCGCCCATGCATAGCGCGGCGGTCGGCACTTTAGCGTTACGCACCAGTCGCAACATGCGCATGTTGTCGCTGGGGTTGTGCGCCATGGTGGCGATCTTCACCACGTCGGCATCGAGCGATGCAAGCCGAGCATGCAGCCCTTCCAGATCGGCGGGCGTCTCGCGAAAGTTGTGGTAGCTGATGATCCGCTTGGTCTTGCCATAGCGGGGAATGTTGCCGGCGATATCGTCTTCGAGATCGACATAATCGACCCCTTCCACAATCGCCGAGCGCAACAGCATTTGGCGGGCCTGCTCGGTGCCGCGCCAGTGGCCACCTTCCTCGGTGCGGCGGCATGTCACGATCACCGCCGCGGGCCGTTCGGCCAGAATCCGCTTCAGGTTGACTTCGCGATCGATATAGTCCAGCCGCAACTCGACAAGTTTCACCCCCTGCTCGGCCAGGTGCTTGTACTCGGCGATCATGTGCTTGTGGCGACCGCGACCGACGCTAACGCATAACATGGGGATTTCTGGTAGAGGAGTTCAGATTGCAGAGCGAAAAGCCAAACTTCTTAACTTAAATCATCAATCTCCAATCAGCAATCTGCAATCCCTGCTAGATGCGTTTAAAGCGGCGATCCAACTCGTCCCGCGTAAAAACCAGCGCCGTCGGCCGGCCGTGCGGGCAATGGTGAGAATCCGCAAATAAATGCCGCTGGTCGAGCAGCGACGTGATCTCCTCCGGCGTCAGGCGGTCTCCCGCCTTAATCGCCGCTTTGCAGGCGATCATATGTAAGAGTTCGTCCAACAGATCACGACGCTCTGGCGTCTTTTCGCCAGCGAGCAGCCCATCGACCAGTTGCCGCAGCATTTCACTGGGGCTCATATTGGCCAGCATGGCCGGATAGGCGGACACCAACACAGTATCGCCGCCGAACGAGGCGACCTCGATCCCGATCCTGGCTAGCGATTCCTTGGCATCCAAAGCCGCCGCCGCTTCCGCGGGAGTTAGCTCGACCGGTTCCGGCACCAACAAGCGCTGCGTCTCCAGCACGCCTGCATTCACTTTTTCGCGCAACTGCTCGTACAAGATCCGCTCGTGCAGCGCGTGCTGGTCGATCACCACCATGCCGTCGCCGCTTTCGGTGATCAAATAACGATTGTGCAGTTGAATCGCCTGCGCGGCTTCTGCAGAGCGTGATACGACGGGCGAAGCCTCGACCGGCACGGGCTGCGCGCGGGCGTAATCGTGCGCATGCGCTGCACTGTGCGAGGCACTGGTATGCGAGTGCGCGACGCGCTCGGCCCAACCAGGATCGAGCCGATTGAGCGTCAGCGGCGCGCGCGAATCGAACTTCAGATCGAACTCGCCTTGCGGGTCGCGTTCGGCCCGCGGAGCAAGTGCACCTTGCGCCCAGGCGACAAGTTCCGCGCGATGACGTTCGGCGCTGCCACCGTCATGCGCGCCGTCGCCAGTGGCATCCAATGACGATGCCGACGATGCCACGCCAGCGAGCGCAGGCGGCGCACCCTGCCCTTGTACGCGCGGCGTTAGATCGGAAGCGAGAAACTTCTTGCGAATGGTGCCCAGCAGTTGGCTATACAACCGACCGCTATCCTGGAACCGCACCTCCAGCTTCGTCGGATGCACATTCACATCGACCGTCTCGGCCGGCAGATCCATGCGCAAAAACGCGATAGGATAGCGACCGACCATGAGCAAGCCACGATAGGCTTCGCTGAGCGCGTGCTGCAACGAACGATCGCGAATGTAGCGACCATTGAGCAGCAAGTACTGCATGCGATTGTTGGCGCGACTGAAGTTGGGATCGGCGACAAAGCCTTCCAGCTTCACATCGCCATCGCGACTGCCGACCGCCAGCAAACCGTTGGCGATTTCTCTGCCAAATAAAGCGGCGATGCGATCGCGCCAAGCGCTGACCGGCGGCAGATCGAACACCATTCGCTCATTGTGACGCAGCGTAAAATGCCGCTCTGGCCAGGCGAGCGCGATTCGCGTAACCGCTTCGCTGATGTGGGCCATTTCCGCTTGCGTGCTGCGTAAAAACTTGCGCCGCACCGGCGTGTTAAAGAACAGCCGGCGGACCTCAATCGTGGTGCCAATCGGCGCGCCGCAAGGTACAACTGGGCTGACTTGCCCGCCATCCACATCCAGTTGCGCCGCCACATCGCTCTCGCCAGGGCGGCTGCGAATCATTAGCTGGCTGACTTCGGCAATCGACGCCAAAGCTTCGCCGCGGAAGCCCATGGTGCCGACATGAAAGAGATCATCGGCGTCGCGAATCTTGCTGGTGGCGTGACTGGCAATCGCCAGCGTCAGTTGCTCGGCCGCGATTCCGCAGCCGTTGTCAACGATCCGCACCAGTTCGCTGCCCCCCTGCTCGACCGTCACATCGATGCGCGTCGCTCCAGCGTCGATGGAGTTTTCCAGCAGCTCCTTCACCACGCTCGCCGGGCGTTCGATCACCTCGCCAGCGGCGATCTTATTGATAACGCTGGCGGATAGCTGGCGAATTTCAGGCATATCAACATCCGTGCGGACGAGATTATTGATCGAGGTTTCCAGATTGCAGATTGAAGGCATTTTGCTTCGGTCGGCGATCTGAAATCATTCAATCATCAATCCCCATTAGTGGCCGTATTCTTTGAGTTTGCGATAGAGGGTACGTTCGCCAATTTCGAGCAGTCGGGCGGCCTCTTCGCGATTGCCGCCAGTGCGTTTGAGGGTTTCTTCAATCGCCCAGCGTTCGATAGCGGACATCGGCTCACCAATCAAAGTCGCCGGGCCAGCGGCACCGCTCAGTGGCGCCGCCGCGACGTTCTCCGAAGCGCTTTCGAGCTCTGGCGGCAGATCGTCAATGTCGAGAATGCCGTCGATATCGAGCACGACCATGTTCTCGACCACGTTGCGCAGCTCGCGAACGTTGCCCTTCCAACGATAATCGAACAAGATGCGAGAAACTGCCGACGACACGCCTTTGATGGTCTTGTGATGCCGCTTGGCAAAGGTGCGGCGGAAGTAATCGAGCAGCGGCAGGATGTCATCACGGCGTTCGCGCAGCGGCGGCAAGTCGACCGTGACGACCTTCAAGCGGAAATACAAGTCGTTGCGAAACGTGTTGCTCTCGATCGCTTCTTCCAGGTCGCGATTCGTCGCCGAAAGGACGCGCACGTTGACCTTGATCGGTTTGTTATCGCCGACGCGCGTGATCTCACGTTCTTCCAGCACGCGCAGCAGCTTGATCTGCGTGCTGAGGGGCATGTCGCCCACTTCGTCCAAGAACAGCGTGCCGCCATTGGCATATTCGAACTTGCCGACGCGATCGCTCAGTGCGTCGGTAAATGCGCCCTTCACGTGGCCGAACAGTTCGCTCTCGACCAGGTGTTCGGCCACCGCGCCGCAGTTGAGCGCCACGAACGGCTTCTTTTTACGCGGGCTATTCTGATGGATCGCCTGGGCGATCAATTCTTTGCCGGTGCCGGATTCGCCGGTGATCAGCACGCCAGCGTCGGTGGGTGCGATGCGCTTCAGGCGTTCGATGACCGTCTTCATCCGGTCCGAAGCATAGATAATGCCTTCGAAGCCGAACCGTTCGTCGAGCCGCTGATTAAGTTCGAGGTTTTGCCGCTTCAGGCGAACGGCATCGCCTGCCTTTTCGGCGACCGCCCGCAAGCGCGCCGGCGTGATCGGCTTCTCGAGGAAGTTGAAAGCTCCCTGCTGCATCGCCTCGACCGCTTTGGGCACGGTGGCGTGGCCGGTGACCATAATCACCTCGGCCTCCG
The DNA here is from genome assembly GCA_023417165.1 of Planctomycetota bacterium. Classification (GTDB taxonomy): domain Bacteria; phylum Planctomycetota; class Planctomycetia; order Pirellulales; family Pirellulaceae; genus JAEZGD01. Next base: position 1,523 of record JAEZGD010000750.1, on the reverse strand, counting down.
GCAAGGCTTCCTTCGCGCGGCGCAGGATCTCCATGCCATCGATGCCGTCCATCATCAGGTCGGTGACGACGATGTCGAAAATCTCAGCGTCGAGCCGCTTCGCGCCTTCGGGCCCGCTCTTGGTGACGGTGCACTGATAACCGACCCGCTCGAGCGCCTCGGTCATCGCGTCGGCGTGATCGGGATCGTTATCCACCAAGAGCACGCGCAGCGGCAGCGGCGTCGCAGAAGTCTCGTCTTGGGGCGATGCAGAGCTCATGTCCCAATGATAACGGGTGCCAAGGCAGGAGGGCAGGTGTGAGGGCGAGAGAGCGGAATGTAGAGGGACAAATGTGAATTACCAAACACTCTCCACCCTCTACCCTCCACCCTCTACTCTCTCCCACTCCCCCAGCCGCGCGGGCGTGGGGAAGTCGAGCGTGAATTGCGTGCCGCGGCCGGCTTCGCTCTGCACGCTGATGGTGCCGCCGTGGGCTTCGATGACTTTCCGGGCGGTGGGCAGCCCCAGGCCGCTGCCGCCTTGCTTGGTGGTATAGAAGGCTTCGAACATCTTGAGCGCGGTCGCTTCGTCCATGCCGACGCCGGTGTCGATCAGGTCGAGCGCAATGCCATGACGCGTGGGACGCGTGCGGGCGACGAGCGTACCACCGTCGCGCATCGCTTCCAGCGCGTTCTTGACCAGGTTAACGAGCGCCGCTTGCAAGGTCTCGCCATCGAGCATCATGCTCGGCAGATCCGGATCGAGATAGCGAATGATCTCGACCTGTTGCTCCTGCGCTTGCGGCTCATAAAACGACAACACGCGTTCGATCTGATCGTTCAAGCTGCCGGCGCGCAAGTCCAAAGCGCGCAGCCGGGCAAACTTCAGAAAGTCGTTGAGCAGGCTTTCGAGTCGCGTGCATTGCTTCTGCACAATCTCGACCTTGGCGAGCGCCCGACGTTCGCGCGGAGTTTGCGGCTGATCGAGATCCTCGGCCAAGAGCTCCATGTTCATGCGAATCACGGAGAGCGGGTTTTTGATCTCATGCGCCAGCGAACCAGCCAACTCGGCCAGTTCCTGTAACTGCAGCCGCAAGTGCTGAGCAACGCCATCCGAATTGTCGAGCGGTTCGATCATACGAGGGCATTTTACTCAGGCTGGGGTGGTAAATGTCGAGACCTCGCTGCCCGAAAGACTGAAAGGCAGAAAGACAAGGTTCACCACGGAGACACGGAGAGGACAAAGAAGAAATAAGAGACCGCCGATGAACGCCAATGCACGCAGATAAAGCAGAGGACTCTTCTTTTCTTTTTGATCAGCGTGCATCCGCGTTTATCTGCGGCTCTTTCTTGCCTTGCTCGTTTGTCCTCTCCGTGCCTCCGTGTCTCCGTGGTGAACCTTGTCTTCTCTTCTCTCTAACTCGCTGGCAAGTGAATCGCACAGCGGCGGTAAACGCCAAACCCCGACCTTCCGGCCGGGGTTTGAGCGAATGTTACTTCAACAGATGGTCCGGTCAACTAGCGACGACCGCCACGGTCACCAC
>JAEZGD010000506.1 GCA_023417165.1 Planctomycetota bacterium | reverse complement strand
GTTGCGTACTTGCTCTTCGCGCGCGGCTTCTAGCGCTGCGCCTTGCAGTCCTTCGAACTGACGCGGATTCAGCTCGAATGTCTGCCAGGTCAGGTCGCGCTTCCACGACTGCTCGACGCGCCGCGTCAGATTCGCGACCGCAGCCGGATGCTTGTTCCAATCGTCGATCGAATGCCGCACCTTCGACATCACGACCGGGCGGCGGCCCTTCGATAAGAACAGCAGCGCGAGCGAAGTGCCGATGACTTCGTTGCTCTCAGCGTGTCCGGTCCCTTTCCAATAGCCATTACCCACCGGGTTCTGCATCTCGATGAGCTTCGCCGCTCCTTCGCGATACCAATCGCGATTGTTAAACGAATCGCGGCGTGTGGGATCTTGCGGATCGATCGTGCGCTGCTGAAAGAAACGCCGCCCCGACATGCGGCCGACGCGCTCAACACCATACAAATAATAAAGTTGCCACACCAGGCTCACGGCGTTGCGTCCCGAGACGCCGGCGGTCGGGTTATAGCTGACGGCAAAATGATTGCCGAGCCAGGCCAGCCCGCGTTCGACGGCGTCGTCGGGATTCGACTGTCCGCAGCAGCGCACAATGCCGTCCTGCACGCTGGCCGCACCGTTATTGAGCGCGCCGCTGCAAATGATCACCGACGCAATGCCAGCGCACGTCATGCTGCCGGTCGAGGCCTGCCCTTCGAAGTAGCCCCACGAGCCATCGGCCTTCTGTGTCCTCAGCCAATAATCGAGCGCAGGCTTCCAGGTCTGATCGCTGACGGCCACGCCGATGCGCTCGGCTTCGTGCAGAGCCAGCAGCGCGAACTGCGTGTTGGAGTTATCGCCATTGCCTTGGCGCGCCGAGTAGCCCCATGCGCCTTTGCGATCGCCATTTTTGATTTGCACGCTTTCGAGCCAGCGCACATTGCGCGTGATAATTAAGCGGTCTTTCTCGGGTTCGGCCGCGCATAAAGCCATGGTCTGCAAGCTGATCGAATAGACCATGCTTCCCTCGCCCGGCTTGTCGAGGCCGCGCAGGACCTGCAGCGCGCGTTGCAACTGCGGGTTCTTGGGATCTTCGCCGGCGCTCAGCAAGGCCATGGTGACCAGCGCCGTCACACCGCCTGGCTGTCCGGCATGTTCGTACCAGCTTCCTTTGTCCTTGTACTGCTGCGAGTAGAGGTACTCCACGCCGCGTTCCATCGCTTCGCGCACCTGCTGAGGCGAGACGCCCTGCTGTTCCTGAGCCGGCAACTTCGCTGCAATCACTACAACCGCCAGGCATGCCGCTACAGTTAGGGGCCAGCTTTGCAACATGTCTTCGATCCTCGCACAGCCTGGGGCGTTTGCGCAACATAAATATCTTAGGTCTACTAACTTACGTCGGCAATGAACGATCTCGTTCGTTGCTGGTGGTTTCCACGACCGATAGAATCGAGCGGAGGAATGGGAACGGATGGCTGGCCGGGAGAAAACCTCCTCGCCGACGGCCGTCGTCCCCGGTTCCTTCCCTTACTAATCACCGACCTCTGACCACCGGCTACCACCTGTGTCTACTGTTAAACAGCGCAGCCTGGGCGAGATCCTGCAAGAATTCAGCCAGCATCGCCAAGTGATGCAGCAGGAATTACAAAAGGTCATCGTCGGCCAGAACGAAGTCATCGAACAGTTGTTCGCTGCCATCTTTACGCGCGGGCATTGCCTGCTCGAAGGCGTGCCCGGCTTGGCGAAGACGCTGATGGTCAGCACGCTGGCGCGGATTTTGGATGTCAGCTTCAAGCGCATCCAGTTCACGCCTGACTTGATGCCGTCAGATATCACCGGCACTAACGTGTTGGAAGAAGACGAAAACGGCAAGCGTAACTTCCGCTTCGTCGAAGGACCAATCTTCACCAACATCTTGCTCGCGGACGAAATCAACCGCACCCCGCCCAAAACCCAGGCGGCGCTGCTGCAAGCCATGCAAGAGCGTGAAGTGACCGTGGGTCGGACGACCTACGAACTGCCCGATCCCTTCTTTACTATCGCCACACAAAACCCGATCGAGCAGGAAGGCACCTATCCGCTGCCGGAAGCGCAGCTCGACCGATTCATGTTCAATATCAAGGTTGGCTATCCCACGGCCGACGAAGAAGAGCGCATTCTGCAGGCCGCCAGCCGCAACGAGAAGGTCGAAGTGCGCAAGGTCCTCTCCGCCAGGGCGATTACGAACCTGCAAAAGCTGGTGAGCAGCGTGGCGGTGAGCGAATACGTCATTAAGTACGCCGCTCGGCTGGTGCGCGCTACGCGTCCCAAGGATCCTTCCGCGCCGAATTTCGTGCGCGAGCTAGTCGACTGGGGCGCTGGTCCCCGCGCCGGTCAATTCTTGATCAACGGCGGTAAAGCGCTGGCTGCGATGGATGGACGTTTCAGTGTCGCGCTCGACGACATCCGCAAGATCGCCGTGCCGGTGCTGCGCCATCGCCTGAGCACGAACTTTCAAGCGCAAGCCGAAGGGATGGACACCGAAGGGATCATCCTGCGCTTGCTGAAAGAGATTCCCGAACCCGAAGTGCCCAAGTTCGCGCAGCCGCCGGCCGCCACCACTAACTCCGTTCCGGTTCCACCGCCGCCGCCGGTGGGCAGATAAAGAATTCACGACGGAGGGAATGAGGTTTACCACGGAGACACGGAGAGGACAGAAGAAAGAGCAAGACGAAACGAACAAGCAGGCCTAGCAAGAAAGCATAACCAGCTCTCTCTTCCTCTTCCCGCCTTTCTCCCCATTAGTGTTCGATCAGCGACAATTAGCGTTCCCTTGACTCCCGATTAGCGTTCCCCTTCATTTCATGGCCATCACCGGACCTTACCTCGATCGCTTATCGCTCCACGCCGACCGCGTGCGTTCGTGGGAGGAGTATCCGTTCACGGTGCCAGCGGTCCGTTCGCTCAGCGAGGAGATGATTCGCTTTCATCCGCAATGCACGTTCTTCATCGGCGAGAATGGCTCCGGCAAGTCGACGGTGCTCGAAGGGCTCGCCCAGCTAGAGAGCTTTCATCCTTCCGGCGGGACGCGCAACTTCAACTTTCAGTCGCGCGATACGCAAGAAGAAAACCAGTTGAAGTGGGCGCTATCCATCGGTCGCGGTTCGATGGGCAAGCTTCGCCGCGACGGCTTCTTCTTTCGCGCCGAAAGCTTTTACAACGTGGCGACGTATATCGAACAACTTGGCCTGTATGGCGACCGGTCGCTGCACCATCAATCGCATGGCGAATCGTTCCTGACAATCTTCGCCGAGCGGCTGACAGGCGGCGGCCTGTACCTGTTCGACGAACCGGAAGCCGCGCTCAGCCCACAGCGGCAACTATCGTTTCTGGCCGCGATGAAAGGCTGGATCGACAACAACGCCCAGCTCGTCATCGCGACGCACTCGCCCATCATCATGGCGTATCCCGACGCCTGGATTTATGAGTTCAGCGAGCACGGCATCCGTCGCGTCGAGTACCAGGAAACCGAACACTACAAAGTTACGCACGCCTTCATGACCCGCACCGAGAAGATGCTGGCGGATCTTCTCACCGATTAACACATTTCAGCCTGTCGCCATGAAATCTCCGCCGGAACATTACGAATGGCCATCAGGCTGGCTGCCCTGTGACGATCGCTGTGACGAAGCGATCACGTTTGGACAAATGCACAACGAGGTAACCGGACACGAACAACCTGCGGACTCACTGGCGAAAGAGCTTCAACGCGAGGTGTGTACAGGAC
>JAEZGD010000666.1 GCA_023417165.1 Planctomycetota bacterium | reverse complement strand
TGAGCCAATTGAATGGCCAGGTCGTTGACGCCGACGATCGCAAAGCCTTGCGTGTTGACGTTCCAAGCGCGCAGGGCGCGTTTGACGCCGCGTACGATTACGCGGGCTCCGCCAATCAAGATCGGCGCGACGACGCTCCACCACACAATACAGCCGCGCGGCAGGTCGCGTGGGTAGTGCGTGATGGCGGCGATCGACAGCAGTACGAGCAGCGTCGCGCCCCAAGTGATCCACGCGCATACGATCTCGCGGTCTGGCGAAATGCCGCGCCAACTGCGATAGACGCCAGTGATCTCGGCGATCAGCAAGTAGCCAATCAGCACCACAGCGCCCAACAATTCGGGACGCGTGCTGCCAGGCCACTGGGTATAGTTGGCAACCAAGTACAGCGCCAGCAGAATGGCAGCGCAATCGACAACGCGATACAAAACTTCGTTCAGCGAGGCGTACGGTAGCACGCGACGACGGGAAGCGGACATACGGCTTTTTCCAGCAATAACAGCAACAACCATCGAGACAGACAAACATAGGTTGCACGTGTCCACGATGCATTTCATCCTGGGGGCCAGAAATCCGGTATAACCGGCACCAGCGATCATCGCGGCGGCCAGATCCGCCTGCGGTGGTCGGCCGGTTGGGACTTTGCAGCCGCGCTGCGCGCTATTAGATTGCGTCGAAAGGAACCTCTCCCCATGCAAGACCGCCACGCTCGTTATACGTCCGCCCTGGAATTCGCGGAGAACCAGGTCGCCGCGCTGACCACCAAGTATCCCGACTTCTTCCCGATCTATACGGTCGAGGGGAAGTGGTTTCACCAAGGCGAGTTGTGGACCGATTGGACGGGCGGATTCTTGGCCGGCATGATGTGGCGGTTTCATCAGCGGACCCAAGATCCCACGTGGCACGTGCGTGCCGAGCATTATTCGAAGTTGCTCGAACATCGTCAGCATGACCGCAACGTGCATGACCTGGGCTTTATCTTTTTGAACACCTATCTGCCGTGGTATCGCCTGACGGGCGATCCACGTTTGCACGATGTGCTGATTCAGGCGGGCCGCACGCTGGCGATGCGGTTCATGGAGCGCGGGCAATACTTGCAAAGCTTTGTCGCGCCCGAGTCGCTGTTCATCGACATCATGATGAACGTGCCGATCATCTTTTATGCCGCGAATGAGACGGACGATGCCGAACTGCGGCGGCGTGCCGAAGCCCATTGTCGCACCACGCGCGACACCATTGTGCGCGCCGATGGCTCGACGGCCCATGAAGGCATTTTCGACCTGGAAACCGGCAATTTTTTGAAGCAAACGACGCATCAAGGCTTGCGCGATGATAGTCGTTGGGCGCGAGGCCTGGCATGGTCGCTGTATGGCTATAGCCAGGTGTATGCGCTGACAGGCAGCGACGAATGGTTGGCGGTCAGCGAGCGAAATGCCGACTTCTGGTTGGCGAACTTGCCGACAGATAGCGTTCCGTACTGGGACTTCGACGCCGATCTTTCGCAGCCTGCGCCGTGGGGCGCTCAGAAAGATTCGTCGGCCGGAGCGATCGCGGCCAGTGGCTTGCTGGACCTGGCGAAGCAAACCAAATCGCCTGAGAAGGCCGCCCGGTATCGCGAGACAGCGCTCGCCACACTCGACGCGCTGTGTGCGCCGGAGTTCCTGGCCGATCAAACGCCTGGTTGGGAAGGCATCTTGAAGCATGGCGTGTACCATACGGCCAAGAACCTGGGTGTGGACGAAAGCGTCATGTGGGGCGAATTCTTCTTCGTCGAAGCACTCACAAAAGTAGTAACGGCCAAGGAATAAACGAACGCTGCGGTCTAATTGCGTCGCAGCTTGCGCGCACAACGCCGGGCGAGGTTCGGCACCGAGCTTTTGATCTTTTCAAAGTCCGGCAAAGCGCCGGCTTTCGGACGCACGACCAGATCCAGTCCCACAGGCAGGTCGTGCTGCGACAAGCGGAATGCTTCGCGAATTAACCGCTTCCAACGCGCGCGAACCACCGCATTGCCGACGCGCTTGCTGACCGACAAACCAAGTCGAGTCAGCGGCAAGTCATTGGACGCAGCCTTGATCACCAGCACATCATCCGCCGCGAAGGCTTCCGAAGCATAAACGCGATCGAATTCGGCTTGCGTACGCAAGTGCTGTGCTTTGGTGAAGCGGAAGTTCGTCATGCGCTTAGGTGTCCGAAGGGTCTTCGAGCGGTTTCTCTGCCCAGTCTTTCTCACTCGTGGGCGTATGCTGAGGAGGCTTTTGGAACAGCAGTGGTTCGCGGCGCATGTAGCGCCGCGTCGCGCGGGCTCCGAGCCATGCCAACAACACCAGGCCAAACCCCAAGATGATCAAGCCAGCGAGCGCGGCCAAGACTTTCGCCCTGCGCTCGGGTTCGAGCCGTTCGAGCACCGCCTTGGTCGGCGGCGGGGCATTGGCCAACAGCAATTGCGGCAGCCACACCACCCAGCAGAGCGCCAGGCAGGCCTGCGACAGCCGCGACCATGTTGGCCGATCGCCACGGCTTACCATGCCAGATCTCCACGCACTTGCTGAGGATGCTTCGTGGCCAACTCCGCGAGCCACGCTTGTTCTTCAGGCGTCAGATCGTTCGGTAGCACAATCTCAACCACGGCAAACAAGTCGCCAGGCTCGCCGGTCTTCGGACGAACGCCATGCCCCTTCACGCGCAAGCGTTTGCCGCTCGACGTGCCGTGCGGAATCTTGAGCGCGATCGTGCCGTGCGGCGTCGGCAGATCGATTTTCGCGCCGGCGGCCGCTTCGGAAAGCGTGACCGGCAACTTCACTTCCAGATTATGCCCCTGCCGCGTGAACTTCGGATGTGGCGTCACATGGATCGTGATACGCAAATCGCCAGGCTCGCCGCCGGGGACTTGCTCGCCTTGGCCGCGCAGGCGGATGGTTTGACCATCGTCGATGCCGGCCGGAATCTTCGCGGTGATCGTTTCGATATGCCCATCGGGGCGTTGCAGTTGCAGATTCGCCTCGCCACCGAGCACGGCCGAACGAAACGGAATTGTTAGCGAATGCGTGATGTCGGCGCCCTTCGCAGGCTTGCGTCCGCGACGCCGCGAGCGCGCACCGCCGCCGGGCGAGGCACCACCACCACCACCACCGCCTGTGAACTGGCGAAAGATGTCTTCGAAACCGGCCGCCGACTGCGGGCTATAGCGGTCGCCAAAAATCTGCGAGAAGTCGAAGTCCTCAAAACCTTGCGCTCCGCCGGGGCCAGCGCCAGTTTGTCGCCACTGCGGCCCCGCACCGGGACCGCCGGCCCCCATGGTTTCGAACGAGCTGCCGTAACGGTCGTACAACTCCCGCTTTTCGGGGTCGTTCAAAACGTCATAGGCTTCCTGCACCTTCTGAAACTTCTCTTTGGCCGTCTTGTCGTCCGGATTCATATCCGGGTGGTATTTGCGCGCAGCGTCGCGATAGGCCTTCTGAATCTCGGGCTGCGAGGCGTTCCGATTAACGCCGAGCACCTGGTAATAGTCGTCACTCATGATGTCGTTCCCTCGCGTCGGCGGTGATTATGCCTGGCATTTCGCGTTCTCGCCTGCTTCGCAACGCTTTGATCGTCAATAGGTTGCGTCGAAAACAGTGGATCGCGGCGAATGGTTTTATGCTGATACCAATGGGGGGCAAGCATCCTGCGCCGACCTTCTCGATGGCAACTAGCGTACCCCAATAAAGAACAAGTCGTCAATATCTATTTACAAGAACGAAAAGGGCACCTGTTTCCTAGTGCATTTTACGGGCCGACGGTCCCTGTGCGGTGCTAGACTAGATTTAAAGTCCGATGCTTCCACGACTAGCGACAAGAACCATGCCCCGCGCGCCGTTTTGGATCCTTGCCATTCTGGCAGCTTTGCCCAACCTGCCAACCACGGTCCAGGCAGCGAATACGGGCGATGTCGAGATTCGCGTCGTCGATTCGGCTACCGGCGAGTTGATCGCCTGTCGGATGCACCTGAAGGACCAGTCCGGCAAGGTGGTCAAAGTCCCGCAGACCATTTACTGGAACGACCATTTCGTCGTCCCAGGCAAAGTCCGTCTGTCGCTGAAGCCAGGCAATTACACCTTCGAAATGGAACGCGGCCCCGAATACAAGCTGCGGTCCGGCAACTTCATTATCGAACGCAACGCCGACGACAGTAAAACCGTCGAGATGGTCCGCTTCGTCGACATGGCGTCCGAAGGCTGGTACAGCGGCGACCTGCACGTTCATCGCCCCACCGAAGACCTGCCGCTGCTGATGGCGGCCGAGGATCTGTACGTCGCGCCGGTGATCACCTGGTCGAACAAGACCAGCCAGTGGGCAAAGCAACCATTGCCCGAGCAGCCGCTGGTCGCGGTGCAGGACGAACGCTTCTTTCACCTTTTGGGCGGCGAAGACCGTCGCGCCGGTGGGCCGCTGCTGTTCTTTAACTTGCCGAAGCCGCTCGATCTGGCCACCGCCACGGCCGAAGTGCCCAGCGGCGCGCAGTTCCTCAAAGACGCTAAAGCGGCTGGCGACACGGTGCATGTCGATGCTCCGCTGCCGTTTGCATGGGACTTGCCAATGTGGATCGCCACCGGACAAGTCGATTCGATCGGCGTTATCCACCACGGCCTGCAGCGTGATGGCATGCAACCCATTGGCAATACCGGCAAGCCGTTCGACAAGTTCCTGTATCCGAATCCCGATGCGATGGGGCGCTGGTCGCTCGACATCTATTACCACTTGCTCAACTGCGGGCTGCGGATTCCGCCGTCGGCCGGTAGCGGCACCGGACTTACGCCGAATCCATTGGGCTACGACCGCGTCTACGTGCACTGTGGCAAGGATTTCAGCTACGAGAACTGGTTCGCTGGGCTGAAAGCGGGACGCGTCGTCATTACGAATGGTCCGCTGATTCGCCCGCTGGTCAATGGCGAGCCGCCAGGGCATGTCTTCACTGCGGAAGAGGGCGAGAAGGTGGAACTGGCCCTGTCGCTGAATCTTTCGCTGCGTGAGAAGGTCGAGTACCTCGAACTGGTGCGCGACGGCAAAGTCTTTCAGGAGATTCGCCTCGATCAATTCGCGGCCGCCAACGGCAAGTTGCCGCCAATCACGTTCGACAAAAGCGGCTGGCTACTGGTGCGCGCCGTGACCAACAATCGCCAGACAATGCGCTATGCGATGAGTGCTCCGTGGTATGTCGAGATCGGTTATAAACGCCGCGTCGACAAAGCTTCCGCACAGTTCTTCTATGACTGGCTGTACGAGCGCGCTCGCCAGCTACAGATCGAAGATCCCACCGAGCGCGACGCCGTGTTGCAATTCCATCGCGCCGCCCGCGACTTCTGGCAGAAGAAGTTGGACGAAGCCGAGTCGTCGTAGTCCACTCGCTCCGCGAGTGGAAGATCTCCTCGGAACGCCGGCAGCGCGACGGATGAAGGCTAGCAGCAAAGTCCTCTTCCCTCGCAGCGGATAAATCACACCCAGATTCGCCGCTCGGCGGAGCGAGCGGCCTACGCTGCCGCGGCTTGCATAATCTGCGGCGAGTTTGCCGATTAATTCAATGTTGCGGGTGCCAGCAGCCGATTCTAAAGTTAGCGGTGCCAGCGTGCGCGCCGCCGCGTAGGATGGGCTGGCATGGATGTCTCGCACCAATCGAGTTTGCTTACTAAAGCGGCGTTCGCCACGGCGTTGCTATCGCTCGCTGTTGCTAGCGGCTGTCGCAGCCCATTTCTCGTGTCGCAACGCTGTGTCGAACCGACCTGTGAGGCGGTGATCGGCGAAGCGCCCGAGTTCTACGACGATCAGCGAGCGCCCGGAATTCCGGTGATGGTCTGGCCGCAAGTTGCCTGGCCAGCCTGCTTGCAGCGCGATCGCTTGCACGCTCGCCAGCAAGCACTGCGCGAAGACTTCAACGACTTCCTGCAGCCACAACCGCCGGCACCGCTGAAGCCGCCGCATTCGCGCTTTCATCCGTTGCCGACGCAGCCGGCATTCGCGCAGCGGGCGGAGTATCGCAGCCCCGAACTCCTAGGCGTCGATCCATTGGCACCGCACGCGGCACCCTTGCTGCCAGGCGATTTGCCTGAGGTGGAAGCGATTCCGATTCCTACGCCGGATGAACCCACGGAGCCGACGTGGCAGGATCTTCCTCGCACGAATCCTTTGCGTCCCGCGCCGCAAGGCGAAGCACTGCCA
>JAEZGD010000621.1 GCA_023417165.1 Planctomycetota bacterium | reverse complement strand
CTGTTGAAGTGGATGAAGCTGCATGAGTCCGTTTGCGTCCTTCCTGGAGATAGTCTTATTCTATCCCCCTGCCCTCGCGTGAAACAATGCAAGCCACAGCGTGTTATAGCAATCCGACGTACTTTCTTAGTAACCATTCGGTAACAAGCAGTGTGACAAACGCCGCGGCCAGCAGCGGATAATTCCACACCGCTTCGGGTGGCATCGATTCGATGCGTACCTGACGCCCTGCGGGCAAGTCGTCGATGAGCTTGCTGGCGGTGGCGAAGGTATAAAACCGGCCTTGCGTTTTTTCGGCGGCCGCGCGCAGATCCGCGAGGTCCGTTTCCAAGCGATTGCGTTCGCCAGGCGGTTCGATGACCGAGAACTGCGTGGCAGGCGGTTTGCCTTCGAGCGTTGGGGAAGCCATCCACACGCGATAGCGCCCTTCGGCCAAATTGCTGACCGAGCCCGCAAACACGCCGCGCGCGGCAGCATCGCGATGCAGCGTTAGCGACTTGCGTTGGCCTTCCTCGCGCTCAAGCATCAGTGTGACGCCGTCGTCTTCGGCCGGCGCCGCCCGGTCGTCGAAGAATCGCACGCGCAGACGGACGGCCTCATCGCGCCGAGCTTGCGGCGGATCGGCAACTAGTTCCACCTGGCGATTGGTGCCGAGCAGCTTTGACCGGCTGAGGTAGCGAATCATCTGAATCCAATACCGCGACAGATACAGGTCGCCCGCCCGATAACGCCAACGCCACGTTTCGTCCGTCGTATGAAAGACCACCTTGCCTGCGCCGACAAACTGTAGCGCAATCAACGGGAAGTTCTGTCCATGCGTGTTCGTGCGCGTGGGATGCTCGGCAAGCACCCGCGCGCCAGGCTTCAGGTCGTGGGCTTCCAGCATCCAGTACAGCGGCGGCAACTTCTCGGACCAAATGCGCAGCGACTCGGCCGGCGAATCACCCAGCTGCAATGGCGCGCTAGACATCCCTAGTGGCGTCGGTCGCGGGCGAAAACCTTGGGTGATCGGCTGATTGGGATCGGGTGCGACAGCCGTGCTCAGGTCGATGGGAAAGAGCGATTGCAGCGGCGTGTCGCGATACGCGAGCGGCGTATAACGCGGGCCCGACGTAAAGATGACGCCGCCACCGCGCTCTTCGACGAACGCGCGAATGTTGTCCATCATCGAGCGGCTGAGGAACGACGGATTCACATCGCCAAAGATCAGCACGTCGTAAGCAAACAAATCTTCGCGACGCACCGGAAAGTCCTTCAGTGCCGTCTTGTCGAACTGCTCGTACTTGGCGTCGGCTTCTTGCAACACGACGCGAAAGGCGGTTTCGTCGGCCGCCGCTGGCTTGGAGTTGAGCTCGCGTTCCAGCAGGTTCTTTAAGTAGCGGTATTCATAGTTCGGATACGCCTGCACCAGCAAGACGCGGATCGCTTCGTCCTGCACACGTACGGTGGCCGCCTGACGATTGTTAGTGATGTTGGCTTCACCGGCGAGCGGCTCCACTTCCACGACAAAACGAAACTCGCCTTGCTCGGTGGGACGCAAGCTCAATCGTTCCGAGGTCGTCGCGCCGTCTTCGCCGATGGTAATTTGCTTCTCGGCCAGGATCGCGCTCTCGCCTTCGCGCTTGAGCCGCAGTGTGGCTTGCTGGCCTGCATAGCCCGATGCGGTGAGCTTGACGTCGAAGTTGATCAAGTCACCCACAAAGGCAACTTCGTCCACGAGCAGATCATGCAGCCGCAGATCGCGCGGCGCGCGAGCGCTGCCGAGCGCCACCGTTTAGAGCGGAATCGCTTTGCGCCGGGCGAATTCGGCGGTTTCGCTCAGCGAGCGCCCGTCCGTGGTAATGCCGTCGCTCAAGATCACAATCGCCGCGGTGGGCCGTCCACGCTGCCCTTCCAGCACATCGCGCAACCCGCGCCCCAGGCGGCTCGCCGGTTCTTCGGCCTGGAGTTCTCGCAGCGCAGCGAGGCGTTCATCGCCTTGAGCAGATTCGACGCGCGTCGATTCGCCGATGCGATAGACCTTTAAGTTGTAGCGCGTCGCAAGTTCGTTCCACAGCCGCGCATCTCGCTCGAGCAGGAGCGTTTTGGCCAGGTTGATGCGCGTCGGTTCATCCAGACCCGCTGCGCGGACGCGCTTCTCGACCGCGGCACGATCCTCTGGCTTTTCGTAATGATCGATGACGGCCATGCTGGCGGAATCGTCGATCACAATCACCGCATCGGGCAAATCGGTGCGATGCCGGTGCCGCATCCAGCCATACATCATGAACAGCACCAAGCCCAGCACCGCCAGCCGCAGGCCGATCAACACCGCTCGCCAACTCGCGGCCGCTGCGATGCGTTCGCGCAGATACACGGCGACGACCAAGGCCAACATGGCCATCAGCGCGAGCAGCGTGACCCAAAAAGGCCACGGCCAGGTATGAACGATCGAGGTCTCGATCCCTTCGCCTTGGCTGGGGGCCGCGGTGGCAAAGATGCGGTCGAGCCAGGTACGAGCGGCCAGCAATGTGGGAGTCATCGTGCACCACTCCCAATACGCCAGGCGAGTACGGTTTCGACCAATAGCAGCACCAGCACCGCGCCGAGAAAGAAGCGGAATAGCTCCCACGATCGACCGGTGGAAAGTGCAGCCGGTTCGGCCGTGGTGGACGGAGCGTCGCGGCGCAGCGCCTCTGGCAAGGTTTCGGGATCGACGCGTGTCAGATCGCTCTCGCGCGGATTGACGTTGACCGCATACAACTGCTGCGAATCGAGCGGCGGGCCGAACTTCGCTTCATACATGCCGCTGAGGGTCGTGTCGCTATAACTCCAGATGGCGTCCTCGCCTTGGCTTTTCAGCGAGACGCGTTCGCTCCGTCCATCGGGAGCCAGTATCTGCATTGTTTGCTGCGCTGTGGCATTAGGTAGCACGCCGGTCAGCAAGTCGCCTACAAGCACATTGCGCTGCGCCTGGCGTCCGCTGATGGCGTAAGCCAGCATCTCGTGAACCAATGGCGGAAAGCTGGGCCAGGTCGACATCGCCGTCCAAGGCGTGGGCGGCGAAGTGCTGCGATCGACCGATTGCGTCGAGGCGGCCGTCGCGACCACCACCACGCGTCCTTTGCCGCGGGCGTCGGTCACAATCGCCGCGTCACCGTTATCGAATGCAAGCGCCGTTTGGGCGGTCGAATCGGCGAGCGGAACCATCCTCGCGTACTTCCAGATCGGGGTGGTGAGCAAGCCGGCGCGCTCGTGTCCTTGAAAGGCGGCGACGATCGGGTGCCGATAGTCAAGCGGATTCAAACGATATTCCGACGTTTGCGCCAGCCCAGAAAACGTGACTGGCAAGATGCCATCAGCGCCGCCCAGCTGTTCGTTGTAGTTGTCGAGCTGCGCCTGATCGCCGACGAAGATCGCCAGGCCTCCGCCTTGATTCACGTAACGGCGCAGCACAGCCGCCTCATCGCGGCTGAAGCGACCGACATTCGCCAGGAACACGGCATCAAATTCTGTGAGGTCCTTTTCCAGCAGCGCGCTCTCGGTGGCGATCACCGCGCGAACCAACGGGCGATCGCCGCGCTGCGGCTCGAGCGCAATGGCCAGATGCTTGGCTTCGTCGGGCGCGCCTTGGATACACAGCACCGACAACGATTCCTGCACTGGGACGCTGGCAAAGCGGTGATTGTCGACGTCGAGGACATCACTGCCCAGGCGGGCTTCGACGCGATGTTCGCCAGGCAGTTCAAAGCGATGCGTCATCGCCAGAACTGCCTTGGCGGCGCCGCGCAAATCGACCGCCTGCGAATGGGTGCGCCTGCCATCGATCCACAATTCGACTTGGGCGCCAGGACGTGGCTCGTTGCCGAAGTTTTGTAGCTCGACTTCGAAGGTGGTGTCGCGATTCAAAGCCACCAGCGCATCGCGGAGCGTTAATCCCACAATGGCCGCGTTCTGAGTCTGTTCGTCGCCGACATCAAACAGCAGGAAGGCGTTCTTCTCGGCCAGCCGCATCACGCGCGTGCGCACGGCGGCGGTGCCAGCTTCTTCCCAAGTCGTACGCCCCAAATCGGTAAAGAAACAAATGCGCGTGTCGGTCAGCCGGCGCTGCTTCTCTTGCGCGGCGGCCACCATCGTTTCGATCTCGGCCAGGCCACTGCCAAGCCGCGCGCCGCCGTGCTGCAAACGTAGAGCATCGAGCTCTTCAAGCACATCCTTCGGATCGAACGCCGGCGCGCGGATGATTGCTTGCGGCGCGTCCCCTAAAGCGATCAGCGTGAAGCCATCGCCTTGTGAGCTTTGTTGCACCACCTGGCTGGCGAGTTCCTTCGCGATTTCAAACCGTGATTTGCCGCCGCGGTCGGCCGCCATCGAATACGAAACATCGATGACGAGCACCCAGTGCGTTTGTCCGCCACCGCTCAGCGCGCCGCTCAGATTCGGTAGCCACGACCACAGCGGTTGAGCGAGCGCTACCGCAAACAGCACTAGGATCAAGGTGCGAATGGCGAGCAGGATCCATTGCTCGATCAAGATGCGCCGCGAGTGCCGGCGCATCGCCGCCAGCAGGTATTCCATCGCTGCCCAGGGGACTTCACGATAGCGGCGCCGATTCCACAAATGGATCACGATCGGCGCGAGCGCAGCCACTCCCCAAAACAGCATTGCTGCGCTGGCGAAAGGCCAGAAAGCTAACAACGGATTGGGAAGGAAGGAGTCCAAAGGGCAAAATTTCCACAGGTGAGCGATCGGACCGGCCAAGAGCTTATGGCTTATTTGATTTTGGCGGTACGCCCCGCCAAGTAACTGGAAAGCGCCACATCGAGTGGTTCGTCGGTCTTGAGTTGTCGATAGTTGAGATTATGGGTGCGGCAGCCGCGCTGCACATTCTGCACAAAGGCCTGGAACTCGCGCAAGTAGGCCTTGCGCAGCGCATCAGGATCGGCGAGCACTTCCGGGTAGTCTTCCAAGCCTTGAAACATCGTCGGCCCGCGAAAGGGAAAATCGAGCTCGGCCGGATCGAGCGTGTGCATG
>JAEZGD010000610.1 GCA_023417165.1 Planctomycetota bacterium | reverse complement strand
TGCGTCAGCCATTCGGGCTCGAATTCCAGGTCCCCGAAGTCGTGCAGGCCATCGAGGATGTCGTAGATGTCCTTCATATTGGCTTCGAGCGCCGCGCGGTCGCGGGTTCCCAGCATGGCATAGGTGCTGTCGTCGTTCATCGAGCCGGAGAAGTCCATCACCAGCACCATGTCGCGAGCTTCGACAAAGGCGCTAGCGCTGGTTCGCAGCGCGACGCTTTCGCGATTGACGGCCCAGCCGAAGGCCAGCTTCAAGCGGCCATCGGGAGCCGTCAGATCCGTGTTCTCACGCCGCGCAGTCACCTTGACCACGTTAGCAGGCGAGACATCCCAGGTAATGGGCCAGGTGCGGCTGGCCGAGTCGTAGGCTCGGCGACCGAATTTGACGTCGGTTTGAGGGTCGATAAAGACGCCGTTGGCTTCGGCGACCATCGCCGCGACCGTGCGCGCCGATTCCATCGCGCTCGCGGTGGCGCTGCCACCACCACCTCCGCTTTCGCCAGCGGCATGCACGGCATTGACCATCTCTTGCGAGGCGGCCAGCGAGGCAGCGTCGACGGCGTTTTGCATTTGATTGCGCGTGAGCACAATCAAACCTGAATCGACCGCAAATGAAACGAACGCAAAGCAAACCACCATCACCGCGGCCGACAAGACCGTGATCACGCCTTGGCGTCGTGTAGGTACTTCGGCCGGTCGCCGCCTCAATCGGGCGTGCGCGTGGATGCGGCTCATAAAACAGGCTCCTGCTTCGAACGATGTTGGGTTGGGGTTGGCGAACGGTGCTTTCTCGTCCGCGTGCAGGTACTAATTGGCGGCAAACAGTTTCGTGTTGCGGAAGACAATCTTCGATTGCAACTTGAAGTCGGCTGCTTCGGGCACCACCTGCGAAGAAGCGCTGAATGGCACGCTGACCTTCACTTGGAAGTACTTCAGGCTGTTCGTAGGATCGTCTAGATTGAATCCAGCGGTGGGATCTTCGTGGCTAACGATTTGCACGTTGATGTCGTTAGGATCCATGCCCGTGGCCGCCAGAAAATTCTTGACGTCTTGGACCACCTTGGCATTGGTCGACTGGCCCTGAGAGGTCAGTCCCGTACGATCCATGGCTGCCATGCGAGCGCCTTCGCGGGCGGCCACTTGCAGCTGGTTCTGCATTTCAAACATGCGTGCGGTCTCGGTCACGCCCAGCACCATCACCAAAAAGACCGGCGCCATCAGAGCGAACTCGACGGTCACCGCGCCGCGGCGGCGTACTCGCTGTGCAGGCTTGCGAAACATGGCTACTACACTCCTACGAAAGAACGCTCGCGACGCCCGGTCGCAAACGCCTTCATTCATGCCGCATGAAGGATTGGGCGGAAAGTTGGACGTTGTCGAACCACGAGGTCGGGATGACCGCGACCGCGTTGTAATTCACCGTCGCGCGAATCATGAACAGCTGGCGAGATTCGGCGCTGGCGAGTTCTAAGTCGGGCAGGGCGGCCATTGCCGAACCGGCGGTGGGAAAAGCCGTGCCGCCGTCGTACCCCGAAGCGTCTTTGACTTGAATGGTGATGACCGCGGGATTGATCGCGCTGCCCATCACCTGGCGAATGCGCGCCTCGGCCTGAGCAGAAGTGACACCTTCGGTCGCGCCATAGCGGGCCGCCATGCGTGTGGCGCCCTTAAGCATGTTCGAAACCATTTGTGCGTGCCCATAGGCCCACAAGCCGAACATAAAGATCAAAAAGACCGGCAAGACCACGGCCAGCTCAGTTGTGGCGGCGCCGTCGCGGGGTAGATGCGGTCGGTTGCGCCGACAGGCTTTACCCGCCGATACGCCGCAGCGCGCGACAGGCAGAAATACGTGGTCGTCACTCATGATTCGTGTATCCCAGGGCGCGAACGAGCCCGTGCGGCAAAGTCGCTCTTCACCATCTCCGCCAAAGACAAGGCAGGCGAGGAGACAGGGTGAAGAGGTATCGAAAACATAGGTCACATTTGCCAGGGAGGCGGACCATGAGCAAAATTTTTTGATGTGCGAGAGGGGTTCCGATCGCCCCCTCCTTACGCCGGCCAATCTTGCCTTTTTGAGGTGTTTGGTGTTTACTTAAGCGTTGCAGCGGACGCGCGCGTCCGTAGTTCCCGCCTGG
Organism: Planctomycetota bacterium; assembly: GCA_023417165.1. Classification (GTDB taxonomy): domain Bacteria; phylum Planctomycetota; class Planctomycetia; order Pirellulales; family Pirellulaceae; genus JAEZGD01. Next base: position 3,150 of record JAEZGD010000610.1, on the reverse strand, counting down.
CTTGCCTCCCACCTTGTGTCTGGATGTTCTTATGGTGTTCTTCCGGCGCTGCCTGGTTGCCACAACATGCGTGTTGGGATGGTGTTTTGGCACCATGTTGCTTTCTGGCAACAACTTAGCGATGGCCGCCGACGAGGCAGTCTCGCCTGAGCAAGAACAATTCTTTGAACAAAAGGTCCGGCCGGTGCTGGCGACCAAGTGCCAGCAATGTCATGGCCCCGAGAAGCAAGAGAGTGGGCTGCGACTCGATTCGCGCGCCGCCGTGTTGGCCGGCGGCGAGATCACTGAAAAAATGGTGATCGTCGGCGAACCCGAGAACAGCCCGCTGATTAAAGCCGTGCGGCACGAAGGCGACATTCACATGCCGCCCAAAGAAAAGCTGGGCGAGACCGACATCGAAGCACTGGCCGCCTGGGTGAAGATGGGCCTGCCTTGGCCGAACTCGCCCGAGGTCAAAATCCTGACGATGGACGACCGGTTGCGCGATTCACGCGAAAACCTGTGGTCGCTGCAACCGCTGGTCGCGCCACCGCAGCCAACAGTCAACAACGCCGCTTGGCCGGCGCGCAAGCTCGATTACTACACGCTGGCTAAGTTAGAGGCCGCGCAACTCTCGCCTGCGCCCGCCGCCGATAAGCGCACGCTGATTCGCCGGGCGACGTTTGATTTGCACGGTCTGCCTCCCACGCCGGAGGAAGTCGAGGCCTTTGTCAAAGATGAATCGCCCGAGGCTTACAAGACGCTGATCGATCGCTTACTGGCTTCGCCTCGCTATGGCGAACGCTGGGGACGCCACTGGCTGGACGTCGCGCGCTATGCGGATACCAGCGGCTATGCCTTTCAGCGCGAGCGCCGCTATCCCTATTCGTACACGTATCGCGACTGGGTCATCGAGGCGCTCAACAACGATCTGCCTTACGACCAGTTCATTTTGCGACAACTCGCCGCCGACAAGTTGCCTCCTTCGCCTCAAGACAAAGATCTGGCGGCGCTGGGTTTTTTGACGGTTGGGCGCAAGTTTAACAATCGTCACGACGACATCGACGATCAGATCGACGCTGTCTCGCGCGGCCTGCTGGGTATGACGGTCGCCTGCGCTCGCTGCCACGATCATAAGTACGACGCCATTCCCCAGGCTGACTATTACTCGTTGTATGGTGTGTTTGCCACCAGCAACCAGCCCAATGATTTGCCGCTGATCGGTGAGCCAGAAATGGGCGAAGCGTATAACCGCTTTCAGGCCGAGCAAGAGCGGCTGCGCGGTGAACTCAACGGGTATTTAGATCAGCGTCATAGCGAGCTGGTCACGCAATCGCGCGAGAAAGCCGGCGAATACCTTGACCGGATTATCAGTCTCAAGCCTGGCGAAGGGATTCCCCGGCGGGGCGGCATGTCGTTGGGCAAAAATGATCTTAAGCCGCGTTTGCTCGAGCGCTGGAACAACTACCTGAAGGATCACGCCAAGCCGGAGCACGCCTTGCTCGGCTTTTGGCACGATGCGCGCACGCTCGCCGATCTGGAACCGCAGCCCTATGCCGAGCGGCTCGCGCCCATGGTTGACGCGTGGCTCGGCAAGCCTGAGGGAACGGCCGCAGGGCAAATCAATCCGCTGCTGAAAAGCGCGCTCACCGAGAAGCGGCCGACGAACAAGTCCGAAGTCGCCGAGTTGTATGGCAAACTGTTGGCCACCGCGCTCGCCGAGTGGAAGGCCGCAGGAGCCAATGCCGAAGCCGAACAAAAGTTGGCTGAGCCGCAACAACAGCTCGCGAAACTCATCGTCGCCCCAGACGCACCGCCGAGCGTGCCGCGCGATCAGATCGACCAGTTCCTGGCGCGCGACGAACGCGACAAGAAGACCGAGTTCCAACGCAAGATCGACCAGCATCAAGTCAACGATCCCGGCGCGCCACCACGCGCGATGGTGGTCGTCGATAACAAAGACCCGCACAATCCCCGCATCTTCCAACGCGGCGACGCGAATCGCCCCGGCAAAGAGGTGCCGCGCCAGTTCCTGGCGGTGGTGCAACCCGATCGCCAGCCTTATACCACTGGCGGGCGGCTCGAACTCGCCCAGGCGATTGTTTCGCCCGACAATCCGCTGACCGCGCGGGTGATTGCGAACCGCGTGTGGCTGCATCATTGCAGCGAACCGCTGGTGTCGACGATGGGCGATTTTGGCATTCGTAGCGAAAAGCCTGTGCAGGCCGAACTGCTCGACTACCTGGCCGATTACCTGCGCACGCACGGTTGGTCACTGAAGGAACTGCATCGCGAGATCATGCTCTCGGCGACGTATCAGCAGTCGAGCGCCGATCGGGCCGACTGCCGCGCGGTCGATCCCGAGAATCGCTTGTACTGGCGCATGAATCGCCGCCGCCTAGAGTTCGAAGCGCTGCGTGATTCGCTGCTGGCCGTCTCTGGCAAGTTAGACACCACCATGGGTGGCCGTCCCGTCGAAATCGCCCGCGCGCAGAGCAATCGCCGTTCGGTGTATGGCTTCCTCGATCGCCAGGATCTGCCGAACTTGTTCCGCGTCTTCGATGTGGCCAGCCCCGATACCAGCAACGATCGTCGGGCGCGCACCACGGTGCCGCAACAAGCCTTGTTCCTGATGAACTCGCCCTTCGTGATCGACCAGGCGAAAGCCGTGGCCGCACATCCGCAAGTGGCGGCCAGCACGGCAAACGCCGATAAGATTCAAACCATGTATCGCCTGTTGTTCGAGCGCTCGCCGACGACCGACGAGCTGTCGTGGGGCGAGAACTTCATTGTCGCGGCCACGGAAACGCCGGCCGACGCCAAGCTCTCGCCGTGGGAGCAATATGCTCAGCTCCTGCTGCTAACGAACGAATTTGCTTTTGTGGATTAGTGGAAGGGCGGGCCACCGGGCCTGCCCAAACGACCGGATGCAAGCTGGCGGGCTTTCGAGCTTGCCTTACCTGGAAACATCATCATGCTCACTCGTCGTGAACTGCTGGCGCGCTCTGGCGTGGGTTTTGGCATGCTGGGACTCGCGGCCCTCATGGGGGACGACGGAGCGCTCGTTTCGCAGGCGAAAGCGGCCAGCTACGACAACCCGCTGGCTCCCAAGCCGCCGCACTATCCGGCCAAGGCCAAGCACGTCATTCACCTGTTCATGAATGGCGGCCC
>JAEZGD010000559.1 GCA_023417165.1 Planctomycetota bacterium | reverse complement strand
GGCATCCGTTCATGCCGGTCGGCGCGACGAAGGAAGTCACGGTCGATGTGCGGGTCATTGCGGCTACCAATCGCGATTTGCGCGAGTTCGTCCGCGAAGGCAAGTTTCGCGAAGACTTGTATTATCGCTTGAGCGTCTTTGAACTGTATATCCCGCCGCTGCGCGAGCGCGATACCGATGTCGAAATGCTCATCAACTTCTTCTTGGATCACTTCAAGCGTCAGCATGGTCGCGCGACGTTGAAGTTGTCGCCTGCAGCGCGCGAGAAACTGCTCGGCTATCAATGGCCTGGCAACGTGCGCCAACTTCGCAATGTGATCGATAGCTGTGTTGTGATGGCCCCGGAAGATGTCATTCAGCCGGAAGATCTCGGCCTGCGCGACACCAGCGGTGGTGACGAACTGCAGACGCTGAAGATGGATTTCTGGGAACGCAAGCTGATCAAAGAAGCGCTCGGGCGCTCCGGCGGCAACGTGCCCGAAGCCGCCAAGCTGCTGGGCATTGGTCGCGCAACGCTGTATCGCAAACTGGACGAATACGCGATCGAACGCTAGTCGACGCCACGCTTCGAGTTTCCTCGTAGGTCGAAGCCATGCTTCGACCATGGACGAAGCACGGCTTCGTCCTACGGCAAGAGAAGCCCTGGCTTCCCTCGGCAAGCGGGCTGTTAATGGCGGCGCAGGCGTGCGAACATACAGGATTGTCCTGGCCCTGCGAGAATCGACATGCCTGATACGCCGCGTTATTTGGTCCCCTTTCATCCCAAGCAAACCGCGCATTTCTTTACCGATATCCTGATTATCGGTGGCGGCTTGGCTGGGCTGCGCGCGGCGCTGGCAGTGCCGTCGCATCTGTCGGTGCTGGTCGTGACCAAAGACGTGCTCAAGCAATCCAACAGCACCTATGCCCAAGGCGGCATCGCCAGCGTGCTCGATCCGGAAGATCGCTTTGAAGATCACATTCGCGACACGCATATCGCGGGCGCTGGCTTGTGCGACGATGAAGTAGTCGAGATGGTCGCCCGCGAAGCGCCGCAGCACATCGCCGAATTGATGTCGTGGGGCACGCACTTTGACGAGCAAGCCAGCGGCGGCAAGTTGCTGCTGGGACGCGAAGGGGGCCACAGCCATCATCGCATTGTCCATGCCTTGGGCGACGCCACCGGCAAAGAGGTGATGCGCGCGGTGATTGAATGGACCGAACGCCAGCGCAACATCACCATCTGGGAACACGCCTTCACGCTCGACCTGCTGACTTCGGCCAATGTTTGCCATGGCGCGCTGGTCGATACGAAGTCGCATGGCCGTATCGCGGTCTGGGCGAAGCAAACCATTTTGGCCACCGGCGGCGCGGGGCAAGTCTATCGCGAAACGACCAATCCGCTGGTCGCCACGGCCGATGGTCACGCGCTGGCTTATCGCGCTGGAGTCGAACTGCGCGATATGGAGTTTATGCAGTTCCATCCGACCGTGCTGTATATCGCCGGCGGCAGTCGCAGCCTGATTACCGAAGCGATTCGCGGCGAAGGAGCTTATCTGGTCGATCGCAACGGCCATCGTTTCATGCCGGAATACGACGAGCGCGCCGAGCTGGCTCCACGCGATATCGTCAGCCAGGCGATTGTCAGCCAGATGGAAAAGACGCAGCATTCGTGCGTTTATCTGGACCTGAGCCATCTCAACTCGACTTTTGTGCGCGGCCGTTTCCCGCATATTGCCGAAGCCTGCGCGAAGTTCGGTTTGGACATCACCAAAGACCCGATCCCGGTCCGCCCCGGCGCGCATTACATGGTGGGGGGCGTGACGGTGGATATGCAGGGCCGCACCTCGATGGAGGGGCTGTGGGCCGCTGGCGAAGTGAGTTCCAGCGGTTTGCACGGTGCCAATCGATTGGCGTCGAACAGTTTGCTGGAGGGGCTCGTATATGGACAGCATGCAGGCAGCGGTGCTAGCGCCGCCGCCGAACAGATTCGGGACGACTTTCGAGCTTTGCCGCTCGAAAATCCCAGCCGCCAGACTCCTGGCGAGCCCCTCGACTTGCAGGATATCCGCAATTCGCTGAAGGCGCTGATGTGGCGCGCCGCAGGCGTGCGGCGAAATCGTGAACTGCTGGAAGAGGCGGCCGACTCGATCGACACGTGGCGCAATTATGTGCTCGTGCGTCAGTTCGAGAAGCAAGACGGCTGGGAACTGCAAAATATGCTGACTGTCGCCCGAGTGATGGTCGCGGCTGCGCTGGCGCGCGAGGAATCGCGTGGGACTCATCTGCGCACCGATTTCCGCGAGCAAAAAGCCGCGTGGCGACGCCATTTGCACCTGCGCCGGATCGCGGGGCAGGAAGAAATGGCTGTGTATTAAGCGAACCGTTGCGCGGCGCATGCGTGCAGGCGATGGCGGCTTGTGGCCCGCGCACAGCTTCGGCCAAACCGCTCGCTGCCGCGCAGCCAACGCACGCCGTTGGCCAGTGCCAAAGGTTGGCAAAGCAGGCAAATCGCGATTTTCCCGTTGAGCCAACCTCAAATCTCACTATATTGATCGGTTTCCAACTCCTAACCCTCTAACGATTTAAGACCCATGACCGACAGTACAGCCGGCGAGCCGATGATCGAAGCGATCGGGCTGTCGAAGTTCTATGGCATCTTCGCGGCCACGCGAAATATCTCGTTTACGGTGAAGCGGGGCGAAGTGGTCGCCTTCCTGGGCCCCAACGGCGCAGGCAAAAGCACTACCATGAAATTGCTCACCGGCTATCTCTCGCCGTCGGAAGGCGTGGCCAAGATCGCTGGGCATGACATGACGACCGACCGCCTGGCCGGCTCGGCCAAGCTGGGCTATCTGCCGGAAAACGGCCCCCTGTATCCCGACATGACCCCGCACGGCATTCTCGACTTCTTTGCCGACGCGCGCGGACTGTCGGGCGCCTATAAGAAAGAACGCATCGAAACCGTCATCGGTCTGTGCGACTTGACCAGCGTGGTTCACAAACCGGTCGGCAAGCTGTCGAAAGGGTTTCGCCAGCGTGTTGGCATGGCCCAGGCGCTGCTGCACGAGCCCGACGTGCTGATTCTCGACGAGCCGACCGCCGGCC
>JAEZGD010000535.1 GCA_023417165.1 Planctomycetota bacterium | reverse complement strand
CGGCTTCGCGCCGGAAGTGGTGTTCACGTCCGAAGACTATGGCCAGCGATTCGCTCACTACTTGGCTTGCCGGCACGTGCTGGTGGATCGAGCGCGCAGCACGATGCCGATCTCCGGCACACGCGTTCGCACCCATGCGATGAGCTGTTGGCAGTATCTCGCGCCGCCGGTGCGCGGCTACTATGCGAAGCGTGTTTGTCTGGTGGGTGCGGAATCGACGGGCAAGACGACGCTGGCGCGCGAATTGGCGGAGCACTTTGGCACCTGTTGGGTACCAGAGTATGGGCGCGAGTATTCCGAACGCATGTTGGCAGAGCAGGGGGAGTATCGCTGGCAAACGGCCGACTTTGTGCATATCGCCACGACTCAGTGCCAGCATGAGGACGCGGCCGCGCGCCACTGCGAGCGCCTGCTGCTCTGCGATACCGACGCCTTCGCGACCACGATTTGGCACCGACGCTATCTGCAAGAACGTTCGCCGGAAGTCGAAGCGATCGCCGCGCGTCATCGGGTGCCGGACTTGTACCTGCTGTGCGACGTGGATGTGCCTTTTGTTCAGGACGGCACGCGCGATGGCGAGCAGATTCGCCCTTGGATGCACGCAGTTTTTCTTGCTGAACTCCAACAGCAACGACGGCCCTATCTACTGCTGCGAGGCGACTTTGCCGCGCGTCGGCGGCAAGCGATACTGGCAATCGAACAATTATTGTGCCACGAAGATGTGACGCAGGCAGGCCGTTCGGCCACTCAGTCGCCATGAAACGCTATCGCTTAGGAATCACCGCGCTCGTCGTTGCCGCGCTCGCTTTGGCGCTGGCCATACTGCCGGGCGAGATTATTGACAGCCCTGCGGCTGCGAGCCAAGCCGAGTATTTGCCGCAGCAGCCAGCAGTGATCGAACCCACTGAGCGAGCCGCCGAGCCGAAATACTCGCTGCGCGTCGGCCGTTGGAAGTACGGCATTGGCAGTCGACCGCAGCAACCGCAAGATGCGACGGTTCCTGAAGTCGAACCACCTCCAACGCCTATCGCAGCGCCGCCAGTGGATCGTGGCAGCGAGATCTTGCGTTGGACGACGGTGGGCTCGATCGCCCTAGGCATTGTGGGACTGGTGCTTGGTCCGATCGCCTGGGCGAAGGAGCGGCGGCGTAAGCTTCCTGGCAGTGCGATCGCCATGAGTTTGCTGGCGATGCTCTGGCCCTACATTGCCGCCGGCGTGCTGCTGGGCGTGACGATTGTGGTGGTGGTGATTCTGCTGCTGATTGTGGCCAGCATCTTTAGCTGATGTAACGCTTCCTGTTTTGTGACGCTCTAGAAGGCAGCGGCCACTCAACTCTCGGGTTGAGTCACGCAACGCTTCTTCTGCTCGCGGGAACAGGAACATGGGCATCACGATGAACTGGCAGCACGCAAACCGCTGGTGCGCAGGATGGGCTCTTTGCCTACAAGCGTGCTTGAGTGTGGTTGCGTCGGTGCTGGCGGTGATCGCGATGGCGCTGCGCCCCGCCACGGCTGGTCCGCAGCGCGCGACCGCGCTGCTGCTGCTTGGATCGTTGGTATGTGTGGCGATGGCGCTCGCCTGGCGACTACCGAGCGAAGTGCGATTGACGTGCGGCATGCTCGGAGCGGTTGGCTTGTTGGTCTCCGGTGTCGCGGGCGCGCATCTGGATGCCAAAGCGTCGGTCACGAACAGAACGCCGGATGATTCGTGGAACATGCCCTGAAAAGTGGCTTCGGCAGCCCTACCCAGTTGACGGCGGCGCGCGGGTGAACGAACCTCAAAGTACGCTGCTTTTGTCCTTTCCTTGATTCGCCCGCCATGCCAGAACCTGCCGCTGCTGAACGATGCCTGGTAGTGCTGTTGCGCCTGGGCGGTCTTGTTTGTGCGACCGCATTACTCGCGGTAGTGATGCCGCGAGCGTGGCACGCGGCGATTCACACTTGGCTGGGGCTGGGCACCTTTCCCGACGCGCCGATCGCCGAGTACCTGGCGCGCGGGATGTCGGGCGTGTGCGGCATCTATGGCGTGCTGCTGATCTGGATTGCGCGCGACGTCCGGCGTTACGCCAGCCTGCTGGCCGTACAAGCCGTGTTACTGATGGGCGTCTCGCTGGCGGCGACGGTGGTGCTCATCGAGTCTGGCATGCCCGAGTGGTGGCTGTATGGAGACGCAGGCTCGGTATGGGCTTTTCAGTTGCTTGTGCTGTTGTTGCTGCGGCAGTCGCAACGCCCGGCAGCCGATTAAGCTAGCGTTGGCATCACGAGCGCCGAAAAGCTGCCTTGGGCGCGAGCCGGGCAATTGATATTATTCGCGCCTCGGTTCGGGCGCTGCGAGACAAACGATTCGCCGCCAGGACACTTCCTGATACTTCAGTAGACCGATGCTTTCGAACGAGTTAGTTACGCGACTTCAAACAAGTCGCGAGGTCCCGGTCATCTCCGGGCGTGCGGCCAGCACCGCCGTATTAACTGCCCGTGCTCCGACAACAGAACTGTCGGTTGGGCTAGAAGTCGAAACTCGCCGCGGCGTGTGCTGGCGCATTGATGCGCCGGTCGAAGAGCTGTGGCCAGAACAAGAACGCTGGCTGGCGGCATTGGCGAAGCGATTGCCTGCGGCGAGCGAAGCGACCGAAGAACCCCATGCCGAGATTCTGGCGCTGCGCCATGCATTGCCAGATCGCGTGGTGCTGCTCGACGTTGAAACGCGCGCATCGGCCGACTCGATGATCTTTCTGGCCGGTGCGCTCCATACGCACAAAGGCTTGCCGATCGTCACGCAAATACTGGCGCGCGGCGAACACGAAGAAGCCGCGTTGCTGGCCGCGCTCGACGAGATAGTCGCTGATAAAGACTGCTTGATCACCTTCAATGGCAAGAGTCTTGATTGGCCGACTGTGCAAGAGCGGCGCGCGGCAAACAAGCTGGGCCGCGAACCGTGGTCGCCGGCGATGGTGCATTGCGATCTGCTGCATCACGCGCGCAGGCGATGGAAATCGCGACTGCCGAACTGCAAGCTGCACACGCTCGAGCAGTACATTTGCGGCCGCCAACGCCCCGGCGATTTAGCGGGCTGCGATGCAGCAAGCGCGTATCAACGCTTTATCGATGACAGCGACGCCCGCGAGCTCAGCGGCGTGCTACATCACAACGCCATGGACATCATCACGCTGTGGCAACTCGCACTGTGGCTGGCGCATGCGTAGCGAGTGATGACCTCGCTGGCATCGGTCAACAAAAAACGCCTGCGAGTGCAGTAGCACTCGCAGGCGTTGTTGTTTCTTGATAGCAGTCAGGCAGCAATGCCTGACATGATGTCAGCCTTCGGAAGCGGTCGGAACGACCCAGACCTTCAGCGAGGCATCGATGTCGGCGTGCAGGTGGATCTTGACCGTGTAGAGGCCCAGTTCCTTCAGCAGACCTTCCAGGCGAACCTGGTCGGGCGTGATGGTGAAGCCCGCTTGCTTGAGCGCGGCCGAGATGTCGTTGGGGCCAACGCTGCCGTACAAGTGGCCTTCGTCGTTGGCGTTGGCTTCGATCGTGATGCTTTGCTTCTCGATCTCGTCGCCCAGCTTGCGCAGGTCGGCCAGACGAGCCTTCTCGATCTCGGCCAGACGAGCACGGTGCTTCTCGACCATGCGGCGATGGTGCGAGGTGGCAACCGTCGCCAGGCCTTGCGGCAGCAGATAGTTGTTGGCATAGCCGGGCTTCACATCGCCGACTTCGCCCTGCTTGCCGAGGTGCTCGACATTTTTGATCAGGAGGAGCTGCACGCCGTTATGCTCACCCTTGGGTAGCCG
>JAEZGD010000444.1 GCA_023417165.1 Planctomycetota bacterium | reverse complement strand
CGGATCGTGTTCCGCGAGCGCTAAAGGCTTGCGCGCCGGCCGAATTTCTCGCAGGCCGGCTTCTGGGGCAGCGTGGCGAAATCTTTGCCTGGCCCTACCGCGTCGCCCCATCCATGGTGGGGAAAGGTGCGCGGAAATTCCTCTTCTAGACGCCGCAGGCCCGATGGCGTAGGCTTTGGCCGCCAGATTTTGTGGCGGGGCTGCCATTTTTCAAAAAACCGCCCGGCCTGTGCCTGGGTATAAGGACGCAGATATTTAGCGTCGCATGGGGTCCGACCCCTGGGCTGGATGCCACCGTATTTCTGGTGCTTGGATTGACGTAATTCAAGAGCACCGACATCGCAACGAGGAGATTTCTTGTGAAGCGTCTGATGCATTCTTTGTGGCTGACGGCTGCGGCCGCCATGCTGCTCTTAGCCCCGGCGACTGCCGCGCACGCGCAGCAGACGAAGCCGATCGCGGTCATCTCGGTCGCCCCGATCGACAAACTGTTCGGCGACGTCGATTACCTGACCAAGACCGCCGGCCAGGCCGATGCGGGCCGCCTGGCGACGTTGATCGCCGGGCCGTACATCGACGGCGTCGATCGCACGAAGCCTTCGGGTGCGTACATCGTCCTCGATGGCGACAAGCCGGTCTCGGTGGCCTTCATCCCCACCAAGGATCTGACCAAGATCCTGGCCACGCTCAAGGATTCGGTTGGCGAACCCAAGGACGTCGGCAACGGCGTGCAACAACTGGGCGATGCGCCGATCTATCTGAAGCAAGAAGGCGGCTATGTCTTTGTGGCTCAGGACGCGGCTCACCTGGCGAATCTGCCCAAGGATCCGGTGGCGCTGCTTGTCGGGCTGGAAAAGACCTATTCGATCGCCGCGCGCTTGGATGTGAAGAGCATTCCCCAAGCTCAGAAAGAACGCATCATCGCCGAGATGAAGCAAGGCTTTGAAGCCGCGCCGATCGAAGCTGAAGATCCCGCGCAGCGCGAACTGGCCGAAAAGACCGGCCGCAATGTGCTCAACCAGATGATTCGCCTGGTTGAAGAATCGAACGACATCACGCTGGGCTGGGCGGTTGATCCGGCTGCCAAGAGCACCTACATCGACTTCGTCTTCACCGCCATCGACGGCACCAAGCTCGCCAAGACCATGGCGAACCTGAAGGACGCGAAGACCAACTTCGCGGGCTTCTTGCTGCCGGACGCCGCCTTCACCGGGCTGTCGGCAAACACCGTGACCGATCAAGAAGAGATTGGCCAAACTCTGGCCCTGCTCGACGGCGCCCGCGCGCAGATGATCAAGGAACTGGAGAAGGAAGAACTGGACGACGACGAACTGGACGCAGCGAAAGAGCTGATCAATTCGCTGATGGACGTCCTGAGCGCGACCGTGAAGGAAGGCAAGTTCGATGGCGGCGCTGTCGCGGTTGCCAAGGCGGAATCGCTGACCTTTGTGGCTGGCGGTCACGTGGTGGACGCCCCGAAGTTTGAAGCCGCTGTGAAGAAGGCCGTCAAATTCGCGCAGACGAAGAAGCCTGAAGAATTCGAAGACGTCGAAGTCGCTTTCGACTCGGGCAAGCATGGCGGTATCCGCTTCCATACCTTCACCTTCCCGGTGAAGGAGGAACAGCCGCAGAAGGTCTTCGGCGAAGAGATGGACGTGATCCTCGGCATTGGCGACAAGGCGGTTTACATCGCAGCCGGCTCCGATGCGGAAGCGACGCTGAAGCAGGTCATCGACAAGTCGGCTGCGGAAGCCGGCAAGGCCGTGCTGCCTGCGCAGTTGACGCTGGCCATTGGACCGATCATCAAGTTCGTCGACTCGGTCGAGCCCAACCCGCTCACCAGCATGCTGGTCACCGCGGCCGATAAGGTCAAAGGCAACGATCGCATCATGATCAACGTCAAGGCGATTCCCAACGGCGAGCAAGTGCGCTTCGAAATCGAAGAAGGCGTGCTGCAGCTGATCGGCGAAGGCGCCAAGGCTGCTCAAAACGGTGGCGGCGGCGACTTCTAATCGCCTGCGAGCAACTTGCCATAAAAACCAACCGGCCAGACGAATCTTCGTCTGGCCGGTTTTTTTATGTAGTCCACTCGTCCGTAGCCCACTCGCTCCGCGAGTGGAAAATCTCTGCGGAACGCTTGCCGGTTGATGTTTGCCAGGGTTCACGTTGACTGCTAGAAGAATGGTTGCCTTACTCGCTGCGGACGAACCACACAGAGATTTGCCGCTCGGCGGAGCGAGCGGCCTACTCTGTCGCCTTTCGCTCTGCGAAAGCAGCGCCAAACAGGAGTGCTTTCATGACGAACCCTATTTTGCGGCTCTTCTTCGGTTGCCTGCTGCTAGGCGTCACGTCTGCTTGCTGGGGCGAAGATCCAGGCGACTTTCACGAGTTAACCGTTGGTAATCACAACCCTTGGCGCGTACGCCCGCAGACCGATAAGCCGCCGTCCCCAGCCGATCAGGCTGCGCGAAAAGCTCTGTTAGAACTGATTGGACGGAAGCAAACGCCCAGGTTTCGCGACAGAGCCAAGATCGAAGTGCCGGAGCATGCCAGCGGTGTGCCGGAAGCGTACGAGATCACGCTGTATGGCAAGTACATTGACCCGCGCACCGCGGCCCGCTTACATATCCGTGTGACCGGCAAGCAGGCGTTTGCGGAGTTAGTCGACGACTCCGGCATCGCCCGCGGCGAACTTCCTTTCGAGCAAGTCGATCTTCTAACGCGGCAGTTGGCTTGCGCCTTTCAGTCGCGTGTGAAAGTGCGAAGGAATGGTCGCTCGAGCATGCTTTCGGGTTCGCACGCACCCTACTTTACGATCGAACTCTTCGCCAAAGACGATTCGTCTGCCTTGCATTTGCAGACTAAACCTTGGCAAACGATTTTCAATGTCATTGATCTGCACTCTTATGATTTGCGCAGCTTTATGCACAGCCGGTTCTGCGAAGGCTTGCTTTATCTGGCGCGCAGTGAATTAACTGTGCTAACTGCCGACGAGCAACGTGCGCAGATCGCCAAAGAACTGAAGCGCATTCCGGCTGAGCCTCCGCCCGGCACCGATCAGGACCCGTGGGCAGCGGAAATCTATTCACGCAAGGATCGTGCGGCCGTCGAGATCGTGCTGTTCACGCATCTGGCGGTGCAGCAGGTCGTGCCCGATGTTCTGGATGATCTGCGCCGTCTGAAGGCCGAAGAAGCGATTGCCCGTTGGCAAATCGTGACCGCCGCCGATTGGCCTGCGCAACTCGCCAAGAGGTTGGCGACCGAAGAAGAGGACGGCGTATGGCCGGACTGGGCGCTCGACTTCGCCACGAAGTCGCCGCGACCAGAAATGACGCCGCACCTGATCGAGTTGGTCGTCAGCGGACCACTGGACTTCGCCGTGATGATTGCCTGGCGATTGAAGGATGTGGAACTCCCTGCGATGCATCTAGATCACATCGAGAAAGCGTTTCGCGATGCGCCGCCTGGCGAGAGGAAGGTGACGCTGGCGACGTTGCTTTTAGAGCAAACAAAGGACGATCGTTACTACGATTACTTGCTGACGCTGACCAGGCCTCTGGCCGAAGCGAAAGACCAGGAACTGGGCCGAAGGGCCGTCGATGCGTTGTTGACCTATTCCGGTCGGACAGGCAAACGGCGCGAGGATGCGTATGCGCTGTTGAAAGAGCTACTCAAAGAAAAGCCGGTGTCGCCAGCAGATTCGTATGACTGGAACCATCAAGAACTGATTGAGCATTTGGGCCGTCTTGGCACGCGTGCGGATGTGCCGATGCTCGAAGAACTCGCAGCATGCAAATCTCGATATGCCGCGAGCGCTGCGATTGACGCGATGGCTCGCCTTGATCCCGAGTTGGCGGTGCGGAAAGCGCGGGAGCGCATTGCCGCGTTCGCGACGCTCGATGACCATAACGCTTATCTGTGGAATGTCGCCTACTCGTTCGATCTGCTGTTCTGGCAGAACGATCGCGCTGCGGTGCCGGTGCTCAAGCGGGTGCGCGAGATGTTGCCGACGCGCGATTGGGAAGACATTCGCGGCATCGACGAAACGCAGTTGCTGATCAACTACTTGGAGGCCGACACGATCGACGCTCGCGTCGAAGCTGCCTTGCAATTCGTTAAAGCAAGTCCTGTGGATCCCGACTGGCAGCGCGACGTCGGCCTCGCACTGGTCGCCGCCGGCGCCGATCGCGCGCGCTGCCGTCCTTTGTTGGAAGCCAAGCCTTAACATCCTTGCTTTTGCGTAGTCCACTCACTCCGCGAGTAAAAAGTCTTTGCGGGACATTCGCCCCGGCGACGTTTGCCATGAGTTCATGGCAGCCAATTGGAGAAAAGATCGACCACTCAGCGAGGGCCAATTAAGCGGAGACTTGCCGCTCGGCGGAGCGAGCGGCCTACGTCGCCTTTGGCTTCGCGAAAGTAGCGTTAGCAGCGGACTGTGATAATCCATCCCTACGTGCCGGAGATCCACTGTGATGTTCCAGGTTCGACTCTCCACCGGATTGTTATTGGTCTTGTTGGTGGCATTGGCTTTAGGCTGGCTTGCCGATCGCCGTCAGATGCAGCAACAACTGCAGCAGGCAAAGTTGCAGAACACCATCTATCAAGCCCAACTCGATTCGCTGCAAAAACAACTGACTGAGTCTCGTAACGGCATGTTCGTGCAGACCGTGATGTGGTGGCCGAGCGCCGAGAAGTTCATCGAAGCGCTGCAGGAATCTCCGGAGGAACAGTCGTTCTTGAATATGGCGTCGTCGCTGAAACAAGCCGATACAGCTTTGGTT
>JAEZGD010000439.1 GCA_023417165.1 Planctomycetota bacterium | reverse complement strand
CTCAGCGGTTTACGGTGACTCGGTCTTGGCTTTGTAGGCCTGAACGGCCAGCGGGATATCGCTGCAAATGCAATCGACTCCCAGCCCAACCGCCAGATGATAATCCTGGATGGTATGGCCCGGCCAGCCATTCACGCGCAGGCCCGCCTTCTGAGCTTCGCGCACCGCGGCGCGCGTGGAGCCTTCCATGCGGCAGCCAATGCGCTTCACGCCCAGAGCCAGGGCCTGCTTGACGATCTCGGCATTGCACGGCCCACCCGTAATGAACAGCAGGTCCGCGTTGTCATCGATCGACTTGATGATTTTGAGCGGCCGCTGGTCGAACGAAGTGAAGACATAGTACGAACCCTTCGGCTGGCTGGCCAATGCAACAGCGTGCAACTTCCGGCAGAATTCGTCGAGACGCGCATCCGGATACAAGTCCTTATTGCTGGTCTTCATTTCCAGTTCCAGATAAACACCAGGCTTGTCGGCCAGGTACTTCAGCAGATCCTCCAAGAACAGAAAACGCTCGCCATTTTTCTTGGTTGTGACGTCCCGCAATTCGGCGGCGGTCTTGTGTTCGACCGGACCCGTCGCATGGTGCGTGCGATCCAGGCTGTCGTCATGCAGAATGACCAGTTCGCCATCCTTCGTCATGCGCACATCGGTCTCGAATCCGCGCAGCCCTTTGTCGTAGGTGCCTCGGAACGCCGCCATGGTATTCTCTTCGAACTCGTGCGCACCGCCGCGGTGCGCAAAAAGCAGCCCCTTTTCCTGAGCAAACACCGGGCTAGCCATGCCTAGGCAACTGCCAGCGACCATTACCAACACGGCCCACAAACCAATTCTCATCGTACTATCGCTCCCTTTCTAGCCGTAGACTGCTCTCGGCCTCAGAGTCTTTCGCTTGAAGTTACATTCTCTCGCACTTCGCCACAGGCATGGCAGTCGAAGAATATCAGTACGATGGTGGCTTGCGAGCCTGCGTCTGGCAAGATACCACCGTCCATGAAAATCCGTGCGCATCGCGCAAGCGTGAGAAATGGCTGCAAATAGACCGATCTCGGCGGCGTCTTTGCAAACTCTTAATCTGGACTCACGATCCCGCGTGAGACTCTCTGTTGCGAGTACTGAGAAACCCTATCAGCAGGATCGCCGCCGCTTCATGCGGCAAGGTAGAATCGAAGGCGTTCCATGGATGAAATCGAAGCAGGCCGCGGGACAGGCTTCCTGATAGCAGGGACAAACTCTAGGAATGCACATCAGCACTATGAACTCTTACCAAAACTCCCCCACACGACGCATGTTTCTGCAACAGAGTACGCGGCTATTGTTGGCGGCTGGACTAATTGCAGGAGCGGCAGCACAACTGCAGGCCGATGATGCGCAGACCTTCTACGATCCGGTGAGCAAACAGGTTGAAGGCTGGACCGTCTCGCTCGATCCACAATTGTTGCAAGAGGCGCATCAAGAGACGGCGAATCAGGCCCTGACGGCACTGGCCAATCACTTGCAGCGCGTGCGTTTCATCGTACCGGTCGATCGGCTAAAAGAACTGCAATCACTACCTATCTGGCTTGAACTCGACAATGCCAAGCTCGGCAACATGCAGTACCATCCCGACCGTGGATGGCTGTTGGCGAATGGCCACGATCCTCGCCTGGTGAAGCACGTGCATATTCCCCGCGCGAAGGATCTTTATGCCGCCAGCACCTGGGCAAAGCATCCGTATGTCGTGCTCCACGAACTTGCCCATGCGTACCATGACCAAGTGCTCAGCTTTGACCACCCAGAAATCATCGCCACCTTCAATGCCGCCAAGGAGAAAGGCACGTATGAAGAGGTGCTGCTATTCACCGGGAAAAAGGTGCGGCACTACGGCATGACCAACCACAAAGAGTATTTCGCCGAGGCGACGGAAGCCTATTTTGGCATGAACGACTTTTACCCATTTGTCAGGGCAGAACTGAAAGAGCACGATCCCGCCATGTTCATGCTCCTGGAAAAGATATGGGGACCGGTGCGCTAACCGCGCGCCAGGCACGTGCGGCCCGCATCGCGCAGCCGCATAACACTCACAATGCTTCGCTGACAGCTGGCACTACTTGAGCGCGCGTAGATAAGCGATCAGGTCGGCGAGTTGCTGGGGTTCTAGTTGTTTGACAATATCATCTGGCATGATCGAAAGCTCCGCCGCCAGAATTTCTTCAATATTGTCGTGCGCCACCCACGAAGCATTCTGGGCGTCGATCCCCATGCGAATCTGTGTGGACGACTCACCCAGCACAATGCCGCTCAGCGACTTGCCATCTTTAGTAATGACCGTGTAAGGAGCAAAGCCGCGCGCATAACTGGCGCTCGGATACAGCATTGCTTCGAGCAAATCGCGGACGCCACGGCTGCGGCCAATCGTTGATAAATCAGGACCGACCTGCCCTCCTTCTTCGCCGACGCGATGACACTTGGCACAGGCGACACGCTCGGAAGCAAACAGCGCTTTGCCGCGCGCCGCATCGCCCGCTGGCAACGAGGACTCGACGGCCAGCAGATGCGCACGGTCCCCTTCCGCGAGTGGCTTCCCAAGTCCGGCTGCAGGAATCTCCAGCCACTGATCGCTGCTGGTGTCGGTGCGAGGACGGCGTAAGACGTCTAATGCTAAGGCAGCCGCAGCGCGTGTCGCTTCGTCGGCGCTCAGAATCCCGCGGCTGACGACTTCGCGATTGCCGCTTGAGATCAACGCATAGGTATAAGCATGTTCGTGCAACCGATCGCTCGCCGAAGCAGTCGTCGATTGCACGAGGGTTTCCGCCAGCTTCGGGCGATAAGCGGCCAGGCGTCCCATCGTCGCGAGAGCCACACGCCGCCCTGCTGGTGAATCGGTGCGCAGCGCGGCAGTAAAGGCCGCAACCAACGTCGTATCATCTGGCAACTTCGCTGGGTCCGCATAGAGCAAGGCGCGCACGGCCGTTTGCTGCACACGCCCATCTGTGTCGCCTGTGAGCGCAACCAATTGCTTCAGCGAGCTTGCAGAATCGGCACGCGCCAGCACCTCGGCCCAGCGCTGGCGGACCGCAATATCTTGTTTACAGATCAACGAAGCCAACTCCGACCAGGCAGCATCCGCCGTATCGGTTCGCAGTCGTAGCGCAAGTGTTGCCACCGCCCGATCGCTCACCGCTGGCCGAGCATCGCCAAGACGCTCAATCAATTCCGGCGTGCTGGACGTTTGCCAATTCAATTTCTGGCCGCGAGGATCTTCCACGCGCGCTGCCGCAGTGCGACGAATCCGATAGATGGCGCCGCGGATGTGCGACTTCTCGACTTGGGACTGGGGACAACCAATGCGGAACCAGCCGCCTGTATCAATCACCAAGAGCGAACCGTCGGCATCTTCCAGCACGTCGGTCGGGTGAAAATCGGTGCTGGTCGAAACGGCGAAGTCTTCGATGCTCGCCGCCGCAAAGCTGGAGCCGTGCGTTTTGAGGGCGACCTTCACGATCCGGTTGGTGTTGAACTCGGTGATGAACAGCGCACCCAGGGCGTCGTTGCCGAACGCGGAACCGCGGTACTGGCATAATCCCGAGACCGCTACGTGACCGAAGTTGTGCACCTCTGGCAGCAACTCGCCGGTGCGAATGAACTCGCTCCCCAGGCTTTCGGCAAAGTCCTGGCGTGGATAAACGCCGCCAAACTGCCAATGCACGAGGCAATCGCCGCGCGGGCGATCGTACATCAGGTTGACGGTGCCCAGCATTTCGCCTTCGGGCGTGAACGTCACTTCGACCGGGTTATCCATGCCGCCGGTACAGAAGGTTTGCACGTTGGAACCGTCGCTGCGGCAGCTAAAAATCCGCGCAGCTTTACCGCGACTAATCAGCTTACCATCACGATCCTTAATCTCATGACCGTGCCGACCTTCGCACCAGTAGATGCGTCCATCAGGACCTCGAAACGGTCCATGCACATCGGCCGCATTGCCGGTGTAGCCAAAGTCGCCCACCAGCTTGATGCGTTCGTCGGCAACGCCATCGTCATTGGTATCGGTTAGTTTCCAGATTGCGCCGCTAGAAGCCACATACAACGAACCTTCATGCCACAAGCAGCCTTGTGGGAAGGTCATCTTGTCGGCAAAGACCGTGGCGCGATCGAACACGCCGTCGCCATCGGTGTCTTCCAAACGTTGGACGAAGTTGGGGAGGCGTTTCTCTAATTCGGCGCGCGGTAAGTTCTCGCCGGCGCTGCTCGCCAGATACAACCGCCCCTGTTCATCGAAGTCGCCCATGAGCGGATGCGCCACGAGCGGCGGCGCAGCGGCCAATTCCACCGTGTAGCCGTCGGGCACGCGCAAGGGCGCACGACTAAAG
>JAEZGD010000047.1 GCA_023417165.1 Planctomycetota bacterium | reverse complement strand
TTTCAGGCGGGTCGCTAGCATTCTTGGCGAAGATGTTTTCGGCTTCCTCAACGCATCTGCATCTTTAGATATGCAGATTTTTTCGCGTGAGGGCCCTTGATGACTAGCTGACAGTCCTCCCCGCCTGTGTTAGGTTCATTCCGGCTCGGATGCCACAGAGCACGGAGAGCCGAGCGCCGTCACCCCCAACTTGCTGCTTTGCTGGCGGCTGGTAGCGGCGTTGCAACAGAGCTGGGGAGGGAATCGAATGCGACCCAAGAAGGCCTGGCGGCCGCGGTGCGAAGTGGAATCGCTGGAACCGCGCGTCTGCCTCGCGCTCGAAGTAGCGCTTGAAGGAAATTGGCTGGCAATCAGCGGCGAAACGATCGGTCCTGTCGAGGTTAAAGTCGAACAGATGCCGGTCGAATCAGGCACCGCGCCGGCCTACGTGATCAGCCACAACGGCAATGAAATCGGCGCTCCGATTTTTCTCGACGAAGCGAGCGCAGGCGTCCAGCTTCAACTCGGCGACTCGTCAGATCAGGTCACCGTGGACCTGGGAGGCGAAAGCGTCTCGAAGATCTATGCCGATCTCGGCCGCGGCGATAACAGCCTGACCTTGATCAATGGCGAAGTCACTGAATCGTTGACCGTGCGCGGTGGCGACCAGGCAGATAAAGTTCGCCTGCCCAACTCGGCAGCTGTGAATGGTCTTGTGCATCTCGCGCTGGGCGAGGGGGAAAATCTCATCGATATTGCCGGCGCGGTAGGGCTCGTGGTCGTAGAACCCAAGGGGGGCAGCGGCACGCTCGAGCTTGATACCACGGCGGTGGTGGACCAACTGTTCGCGCGCATCGGCCAAGGGGATGAAACCGCAACTTTGGCAGGCACGATGGCTCACGCGGCCCAGACTAGCGACAGCTACGATGCGTTCCAATTCGCCGGATCGGCACGGCATGGCCAGACAGTTCGCGATGCCGGCTATCTCCAAGGGCTCGCAACCGACACGGCCTCGCACGCAGAGGTGCTTCTCGGACAGCGTGACAATAGCACGGTAACCACCAGTACCGCTGCTGGCGCAGCACCAATCGGCGGTGTGGATCTTGGCGCGGATGCTGCCGAGTTGCCTGCCAGCACGATCGAGTCCAGCGTTCGCCCGCGCCGCACAAGCGGTGGCACAGTAGCGATTGCTACCGCTGCGGTTGTTGGTGGCAAGCTGGCGGCTCAATTAGCCAATGGCGACAACGCGCTGTCGCCGCAAGGCGTGGTGGGCAACAACCTGATCGTCGTCACCATCAATCCGAAGGAATCGGTCAGCATTAAGGTCGAGGGCGAAGTGGTCGACAAGACGCTGATTCGCACCGTCCGTCCACGCCCGCGCGATCTCTTCGATCGGCTGCGGCAGTATTTTAATTAGCTGTGAACGAACATTCGTGTGAGAGTCGAGATTTGCTCTCGGCTCTCACGCCCCGTCGATCACAAACTCTCCCGCATCCATGGCCGCCAAAAACTGCAGATTGCTTTCCAGCAATTTCGGCAGTTCGCGAATCTGTGGTGGTGTCATCCAAAAGAATTCTTCGACTTCCAGCGGGTTGTGAACCAGCGCGGCGTCGGGTGGAAGCTTCGTCAGCCACCACGCCAGATCCACTCCCCACGGGGTGACCACGCGCCACAACCGCCGCACCGGCTCGACGACTGCGGCGAGTTCTTCGTGCATCTCGCGCACCAGCGCCACGTCTTCGCTCTCGCCAGGCTCAATCGTGCCGCCAGGAAAGCAATACATGCCTGGAGCGCGCACATGGATCGAGCGCCGAATGACCAGCAATTGCTCGCCGCGCGGCACCACGGCGACAACGCCGCGCTTACGAATGGGAATGGAACGTGTCATGGTCTGCGATTGGCTGTGGCGGGATCGCCCAACTCCTCTATAATGCCCTCTCGTATACAAATGTATGCTCGCTGGCAATCTCGCAACAGGCCAATCGCTAGAACGCATGAATCCTTCGCCGGAAAACCTGGAAACGCATCTCGGGCGATTCGGCCTGACGTCGTTTCGTCCCGGTCAACGCGACGTGATCGAAGCGGTGGTGGCGGGGCACGATTGCTTGTGCATCATGCCGACCGGTGGCGGCAAAAGCCTTTGTTACCAGCTTCCCTCCGTCGCCCGCGAGGGGGCGACGCTGGTTATTTCGCCGCTCATCGCCCTGATGAAAGCTCAGGTCGATGCGCTGCTGGAACGCGGCATCAGCGCAACGTGCATCAACAGTTCGCTCAGTGCGTCCGAACAATACGAGCGCGTCCAGGCGATGGCAGCCGGCGCTTACGACCTGGTGTATGTCGCGCCGGAACGGCTGCGCAACGCGCGGTTCTTGGAAGCCGTGCGCGCAATGAAGCTGCAACTGCTTGCGGTGGACGAAGCGCACTGCATTAGCGAGTGGGGGCACGATTTTCGCCCTGATTATGCGCGGCTGGGACGCTTTCGCGAACGCCTGGGCAATCCGCAAACCATCGCGCTCACCGCCACCGCGACACCCACCGTTCGCACCGACGTGGTGCAACTGCTGGGACTGACCGAGCCCCAGACCTTCATCACTGGCTTTGCACGTCCCAATCTGCGGTTTGAAGTGCAAATGGCCAACAGCGACGTCGAAAAGGACCAAGCGCTGCTGGAGTTCCTGCGGCAGAATCCCGGCTCCGGCATCATCTACGCCGCCACGCGTCGCCGCTGCGAAGACCTCGTGGAGCGCGTCTCGCAAGAGTCGCGCCGCAAGATTGGCCTGTACCATGCGGGGCTGTCGCCGGACGATCGCCGTCGTATGCAAGACGAGTTCATGGAAGGCCGCAAAGAGATCATCGTCGCGACGAACGCCTTTGGTATGGGTATCGACAAGGCGGCGCTGCGGTTTGTCGTCCATTACAACATGCCTGGCACGCTGGAAGCCTATTACCAGGAGGCCGGTCGTGCGGGCCGCGATGGCTTACCTTCGCGCTGTTTGTTGCTGTTCAGCTACTCGGATTTGAAGATCCAAGAGTACTTCATCGACAGCGCTTATCCGTCGCCGGATGTGGTGGCCAAGGTCTATCACTACCTGCGTAAGATCAACGACGATCCGATCGAGATCACGCTCGACGAAATCAAAGAACGCCTCGGCGTCGATACCGGTACGGAAGGGATCAGTGCTTCGGAACAATTACTGGAAAAGGCCGGTGTGCTGGAGCGGCTTTCTTCGCAGCAAAACACAGCCGCGGTCAAGCTCGAAAGTGACTTACCGACGCTGGTCGACATGCTGCCGCCTGAATCGAAAGTCCGGCGCAAGCTGATGCGCGCGATCGAAAACATCGTCGGCGAGTTGCGGTACGACTACGTCTATTTTCAGTTGAGCACGCTGAGCAACATGACCGGCCTGGATCGCGATCAAATCAATCGCGGTCTGCGCGAGCTAAAGAAGCTTAGCGTGTTCGACTATGTTCCGCCATTTCGCGGTCGTGCCGTCCACATGATCGAGCGCGACAAGCGTTTCGATCAGCTGAGCATCGACTTCGCCGAACTCGATCGGCGCAAAGCCGCCGAATATACGAAGCTCGACTGCGTCGCGCGCTTTGCTCGGACCCGCAGTTGCCGACAGTTAGAATTTTTGCAGTATTTCGGCGATCCGAACCATGCCAAGTGCGGCAACTGCGATAACTGCGGCCCGCAGCGCGCGTCGGCGCCAGCCGCGCAGGAACATCATCCCGGCGTGATCGAAGCGGTGCGCATGGCGCTCAGTGGCGTCGCTCGCACGCATGGCCGCATCGGCAAGACGCTGGTGGCCAAGATGCTCGGCGGGTCGCAGTCGAAAGACGTCACCGCGCTGCGGCTCGACAAGCTCAGCACGTTTGGGATTCTCGGGCATCTCAAGCAGAACGAAATCGTGGCGCTGCTCGATGCGCTCATTACCGTCGGCTTGATCGATCAGGTCGAGAATCAAAAGTTCCGTCCACTGGTACAACTTTCGGAACGTGGCGCCGATGTGATGCGGGGCGTGACACCGCTGACGGAACCGCTGGTCTTGGAACCGGCGCTGCTCAAAAAATTGCAGCGGCGCACGCCGGCCACCGCCAGCGCGCCGGTCATCACGCCGACCAGTACCGAGGCCGTCGCGCCCCTGCACTCGCCCGCACCAGAAGTTGTCTCGCCGCCGCCAGCGATTCCCCTGGAAGTCTCCGAAAGCGGATTGCACCCCAGTTACATTTGGACGTGGAAGGTGTTGGCGGCAGGCTTCACCGTGGACGAATGTCGTCCGATTCGTGGGCTTTCGGCGGAAGCGATTCTCGATCATGCGCTGCGAGCGGTCGAAAATGGCCTGCCGGTCGAACTGACGTGGTTTCTTTCGGCCGAACAGGTGGCAGCCATCGAGCAGGTGGTTGGGCAAGAGCCGCCCGAGCGCATCCGCCCCCTGTTATCAAGATTGCCCAAAGAAATTCGCTATGAACATGTGCAACTTTTCCTGCGTTGTCGGTTAGCCGAAGCCGCGGAACGGACCGGGTAGATCTGTAACGATTACCCCATGTCCAGCAGGCGGACGCATACGCTTCTTCTTTCCCCTGCCGCTTGCCGAGGCCACTACCGGCGGGTTAAACCATCCCTTGTCCGGCGTGCGCTTCGCAAACCCCTCATCGCCAGGCGCGGGGGGTTACGATACAATACCGTGTTACTTTGCCACAGTGGTGCTTGCCGCTCGTTCATGCGGCCTGGCTGTCAGAAAGGTAGTCGATGGACGAGTTCCCCACGGAAGACAAGAACGCCAACGAAGATCGCCAGCCCGGGCGGCGCTTCGGCACCGGCACTTGGATCTTGCTGCTGATTCTGGGCGGCATCCTGGTGCTGATGGTGACGCAAAACCAGCCCAATGCCAGCCTGGTCGAATATACCTTCGTGCTCGATCAGATCGAAGCCGGCAATGTCCAGAAGCTGTCGATCGGCGACTACGAAATCCGCGGGCAATTCAAAGATCCGCCCGATGTGCCGATCACCTATGACGAGCAAGGCAAACTCGTTGATCGCAAGAACGAAAACAAAGAAATCAAGAAGCTGAAGAAGAACTTTCGCGCGCTCGCCCCGCGTGAAGGCGAAAGCCGCTCGAAGTTGATCGACCTCGCCCGCGCGAATGGCTTGACAGTCGGTTACGAAGCATCGAGCGATCAACTGATGACCGTGATCTGGCTGCTATTCCTGGCATTGCCGATCGTGCTGTTTGTATTCTTCTGGATGTCGATGCGCCGCGCCCGCAGCGACATCATGGGTGCTGGCTTCCTTAGCGGTTTCAGCCGCAGCCCTGCGAAACGCTATGAAGGCGCCAAGCAACCGGTGACGTTCAAGGACGTAGCTGGACTCGAAGGAGTCAAAGCTGATCTGCTGGAGATCGTCGACTTTTTGAAGAGCCCTGAGAAGTTCCAAAAGTTGGGCGGACGTATCCCGAAGGGCGTGCTGCTCAATGGTCCGCCAGGCACAGGCAAGACGCTCCTCGCCCGCGCGGTGGCAGGCGAAGCTGGCGTGCCGTTCTTCTCGGTGAGCGGCAGCGAATTCATTCAAATGTTTGTCGGCGTTGGCGCTAGCCGCGTGCGAGATTTGTTCCGCAGCGCCAAAGACGTCGCGCCTGCGATCATCTTCATCGACGAAATCGATGCAGTCGGTCGTCAGCGTGGTGCTGGCCTGGGCGGTGGTCACGACGAACGCGAGCAAACGCTCAATCAAATCCTGAGCGAGATGGACGGCTTTTCACAGACCGATTCGGTCATCGTGCTGGCCGCCACCAATCGCGCCGACGTGCTGGACCCCGCACTGCTGCGGCCCGGTCGCTTCGATCGTCATATCACGGTCGGCCGCCCAACGCATAAGGGACGCGTGGAAATCCTCAAGGTGCATGTCCGCGATGTGCCCCTGGATGACGATGTTAATCTCGATCGCATCGCTTCGGGCACGATTGGCCTGACCGGCGCGGACCTGCGCAACATCGTGAACGAGGCTGCACTGTGGGCGGCGCGCAATAACAAGTCCAAAGTCTCGATGTCCGACTTCAGCTACGCGCTCGACAAGATCCTGATGGGTGCCAAACGCGAAGAAGTGTTGCGTGGTAAAGAGAATGAGACCACCGCCTATCACGAAGCGGGGCACACGCTACTCGCCTGGTCGTTGCCTGGGGCGCACCCCGTCCACAAGGTCACCATTATTCCGCGCGGCCGCGCGCTGGGCGT
>JAEZGD010000324.1 GCA_023417165.1 Planctomycetota bacterium | reverse complement strand
TATAATCAAAAGAGATCATGCTTTGAGGATCATATTTCCGCGGGGCTAAGGAGTCGCAAACGACGAGTTCTCCATTTCGCTTACGCGATCTGATAGGCGCGGGCGCGGAACAGGAAGTCGATGATATTGCCTTCGTGAGGCTGCAGCCAATTCAACCGATTCGTCGGCAGCGGGCCGATATTCAACCGGTCGATCGACGTGCAATCGGTCGCGGCCCGAATGAATGCCTCATCCTTCGTAATGACCGTGCCGATCAGCGTGGGGCCAATCTTTTGCAACATTTGCTGCTGCGGGCATTGCACGACCGTCGCGAAGGGGAACATGTATTCCTTCTTCACGATTTCGCGTTCGGGTGCATCGGCATGAGCGATCACCGGCCGCAGGTAAGCGCAGCGCTCTTGCTCGACCAAGCGCGGTCCGTACTGGCTCGTCAGATCGGTGACGCCGGACTCTTGCAGATCTTTTTCCAGCATTTGCCACACGCTCTTGGCCACGCCAGGCGTGGTGAAGGCCGCCAGCCCCGCATCGGGATCGGTCGGCTTCTTGACGTCGATGGGCCCCAGCTTCGCGGCCAGCGCGGCGGCGATTTCCTTGGTATGACGCGAGGCGAACACAGCCGAAGCGTTGATGCAACCACGACCGCTGTTGGCATAGATGCTCTCGGCCATCACATCGAGATACTTCTCCCAATCATCGACCACGTCGTCGCCCAGCAGCACCTTTGACCAACCGGGACCGTGCGGCTGTACTTTGGGATTGCCCGCGTATTGTTCGACCGTTTGCGCGCTGCCGAAGATCATGCTGCGCTGGCAGGCTGAAAGCAGAGCGGCGCCGACTTCGTTACCGCGCCCGGGATACAGCGAGATCGCCTCGGCCGGAATGCCTGCCTGCGTGTAGGCATAAAACATGCGATACGGCGTCCACGGCTCCGACGAACCGGGCTTCAGCACCAGGCCGACTTGCAGCGGAATCGCCGGCAACCACAGCGTATGCACGCCGGGCGAGTTCGAAGGGAGCACCGCTCCTAGCACCGGCGTGGTCGCTTGAAAGCTGACGGTGACGTTGCGACCTTCGTCGCCATAACCGCGCGAGAGAATATCGAGATCCAGGCCGCGCGTCAGCGCGTCGAGGATCTTGTCCATGTTTCCCAGCACAAACGCGTTCTTTTCCATGTTGCGCCGGCACATGTGCTCGGGCAAACCAGTGCTGGCCGATTGGGCATGGACGAACTCTTCGGGGCTTTGCGTGCCGGTGCCCATTGGCAGCGTCGCATTGACATACAACTCGCCCGCCTTCTTGCACATTTCAATCAATTCGCGGCACGAAAACTGGCGCAAAGCATCGCGCGCCTTCTGCGCGTTGCGCATATCGCGCGAAACCATCGCGCCGTTGGCGATGCCGATCTTGGCGATGGGCTCGCCGGTATCGAAGTGCACAACCTGGTCAAATTCGAGCGATTCGTACGGTTTGCCAAAGCGAATGGGAGGCAGAGTAAGCACAACAGGCTCCAATAGGTAACAGGCCACGCGGGGAGCGAGCCCCACGGCAGCAGAGGCAAGAGGATGTCCAGCAAACCACGGCGTCACGCGGCACAGCGCAAGGCCGATGGCGTTTGCGCTGTCGTGGCGAACAACCGGGGCTTAATACACACCCACCGTCGTGCTGGAGGCAAACTTGTGAAACGGACGGACGCCGCTGACGCCGTCCCACGGGTATTTGGCAAACGGCGCTTCGCGCTCGCCTTCGTCACGCTCGAGGAAGCCTGGCACAAAAAATTCTTTGGTCAGCGTCGTTAGCTTCACGCGTCCCGTTTCGCCATAACCGACGACCTTCATCGGATCTTCGAAGTCGACAACCTCGCAGATGGCGCGCGGCTCGGGAGCGTAATAGCTGATCTTGTAGCCGTCGGCGGCCGTGACCGGCTTGCTGGCGGCCAAGCCCATCAGCGTGTTGCCGTACGTCGGCGTCATGTAGATGCCGCTCTCTTCCGGCGGGCCGCCGAAGTATTCTTCGATGCAGAAGCGCGTCCACTGCGGCGTGAACTCGGTGCCGCCGCTGAAGATACCGGTGATGCCGGTGTCTTTGAACGTCTGGCCTTTCTTCTCCAAGTCATTGCACAGGGCTTCGATCAACTTCGGCGTGCCGAACATACACTTGATATCGTGCCCGGCCGACAGGATGGTGTGCACCTGATCGATGCAGTGCTGCTTGTACGCTTCCAGATGGTCCATCCAGCCCTTCTTGATGAGCTTGACGACCCACCGCGGATCAAGGTCGATGCAGAAGCAGATGCCGCCGCGATATTGGCACAAGTGCTCAACCGCCAAGCGCAGGCGACGTGGACCGCTGGGCCCGAGCATCAGCCAGTTGGCGCCCTTGGGAAAGTACTCGTCCGGCAGCGTGTGGCTGAATAGTTCGTAGTCGATGCGGAAGTCATCGATCACGATGCGGCTTTTCGGAATGCCGGTGGTGCCGCCCGTTTCAAAGACGTAGACGGGGCTTTTCTCGTATGCCTTCGGCACCCAGCGCCGCACTGGGCCGCCGCGCAGCCACTCGTCCTCGAACAGCGGAAATTTTTGGATGTCCGCGTAGTCCTTCACTTCCTTCAGCGGGTCGAAATTGAACTCGCGCTTCTTTTCGAGCCAGAAGGGGCAACCGGTGGACTCGTGGAAATGCCATTGCACGATCTCATACGCGTGCGCGTCGAGTTTGTCCTTCGCGGCCTTAACGCGCGATTGCAATTCTTCAGGCGAGATGGTTTCCACAGCGGCCATGCGACAACCTCAGAGACAAAATCGGGGAGGGAAGGTGGGCAAATGCAGTGGCACGAACCTTTGGAGGATACCGCGCCGCATAGCACCGGACAACTGTAGGGCGTGGCGAGGCCGCGTCTTACGCAAGCCATTGCACGATCGCTGCAGCGATGGCAGCCTGCTGATCGGTGTAGATATGATCGGCCCCCGCGATCGTTATTACCTGCACGAATTGGCGGGGATTCACCGTTGCGGCAATCGCCTGGCGAATGCCACGAAAAGCCGTCATGGCTTCCAGCTCGAGGCTGCCAAAGGTGAGTAGCACCGGACATTTTACCTGAGCGAGAAAATCCAAAAAATCGTAGCGCCCGCCGGGACCATATTTATCGACGTAGCTGCCCGCACTGATTAGCAACGGAAATGGAAACTTCGCCAAAAGCATGGCGTCCGGCTGGCATTCGTTCACGAGACGCTGCGCCTCGGTCATCGTTTGCAGGAATTTGTCGCGATCTTCACTAGCACAAAAATGCTCGTACGAAAGTCGCGGCGGGCTCATGGCGACGATGCCCGCAACGGCGGGTGGGGCTTCGTGCGCCGCAGCATACAGGGCCTTCACCGCGCCCAAACTGTGCCCCACTAGCAGCACGCGTTGATATCCGCGCTTGTGCGCCCAGTCGAGCCAGCCCAACAGGTCCAGGCGACTTTCATCGACTACTTCGAACGCCGCGCCTTGCCAACGGCGACCTTTGGCCGTCACGTTATCGTGGCCGCGCGTGTTGACGCGCAACACGTCGATGCCTTGCTCGGCCAATGGCGCGACCAGCGCTTCGAGTAGCGTTGACGAATAGAAGTTGCCTTGCACGCCATGCAAGCACAGCGCCAGATCGTACGGCGCAACCGAAGCGTGGCTGGCGGCATGCAGCGCGCCATCGAGTCGCATACCATCAGGCGTCGTCGTGCGCACTAATTCAACAAGCATAGGATTCCTGAGGCACGCGCGGCGGTCGCGTTCGCGACGATTCCTACAATGTAAACATGAGTCGCAAGATAAGTCCTCTACGCGCCCGACACAACCAAGCGACGGCTGCATGACGCTTGGAATTCGCAATAGAGAACGGAACCGTGTGCTTCGTCCGTGCGTTGCGAATGGCCTCGAGAAAACTCTAGGGCTGCGAGAGTGTCGAGTTCTGAACGGCCGTTGGCGGAGCCGTCACGTTGGGGTCCAAATCAGCGGGCGAACGAATCGCCGCAGGGATGATACCGGGCGCGCTATCGGCTGGTTCACTTGCCGCGAGATTCACTTCGGCAATGCAGTAGAGATGCTGCTGCGAACGCAAATACAGTTCGCCGTGAGCGATCGCTGGCGTCGCGACGCAGGGTTCGTGCAGGCGATTGGTGGCGATCAATTCGAACATATCGCCGGCGCGAAAGACGTAGACGTCACCGCGTTCGTTAATGGCGTAAACCTGATTCGCACCCGCGACCAGGCTGGCGCTGAACGCACCTTGCAGCCGCTTGCGCCATAGATTCGTACCGTCTTGTAATCGCAGGCAACTCACCATGCCGGCGTCCGAGACGATGTACAACCGCTTATTATAGATCACGCCCGTCGGCACATACGGACCACCGGTCGGCAACTTCCAGACACGGTGCGATGGCGATACATCGCCTTGGCCGCCGGGGCGAACCGCAAAGACTGGCCCATTGCTGCCCGACGAACTGACCACCAATCCTTCGCCCGCAATGGCCGTGGGGCAGGGGATATCGGTCGTTCCCGCGCAATGCCAAAGCTCTGCTCCGGTGCGCGGATCATAGCCAATCATCATGCCAGGCGAACCGCTGGGACTGCCGGTGCCATTGACGACAAGTTCCCACTGCGGCATCTCGGTCGTGCCGGCGTTGACCAGCACCGGCGAACTCCACGAGCCGCGACTGTCGCGCGGCGTCCGCCAAACTTGCTGTCCGGTTAGTTTGTCGAAGGCAATGATCGCCGAGTCGCTGTCGCCATCGACGACGTGAATCAACAGGTCTTCAAAGAGCAGGGGGCTGGCCGCGGTGCCCCATTCATGTTTGTGCTGCGCGAGGGGAACGTGCCACACCAATTGCCCGGCGAAATCGAAGGCGGAGATACCGAGTTGGCCGAAGGCCGCATACACATGCGTGCCATCGGTGACCGGCGTCGCCGAGGCGAAGCCGTTCTTGTTGTGCGACGAGCCGTGCGGCGTACCGATCGGCTGCTGCCAACGCAGCGCGCCGCTCTGGCGATCAAAGCACAGCAGGGCGGCTTGCTCGCCATCAGGAGCCGGAATAATGCTCGTGACAAAGAGGTGTTCGTCCCACACGATGGGCGACGAGTTGCCGCGCCCCGGCACGCTAATCTTCCAACGCACACCGTGCTGTTCGGTCCAGTGGCTGGGCAAGCGCGAAGCTGGCGATACTGCCTGCAAATGGCCGCCGCGCCAGCCGGCCCACTGCGCTGTGGCGGGTACTTCGACGGCTGCGGTATTGACGATCGGCGCGCGAAACGAAACGTGCGCGGGGGCGCCGTCAGCCGCTTCGCGGTTGCAGCCGCCCAGCGTCACAGCACTCATTGCGCAGCCGAGCATCCATTGCCACGTGTTGTTGCGGAAAGTCGCGAACACAGCCGAAGGGAATGCGGCGTTTCAGGCAGGGGTCGCGCGGCGACCAGAACGCCCAGGGAGGTTAAAATCAGCACCAATCAACCGGCGGGCCCATCAAGCAGCATGTGTATCTTAAAAAGCCAACGCGAATTGACAAGCCGAAGAGGGGGATTGGCTTACCAGTCGCGGTAACCCGCACTAGTCGTTGGCAGCGGCAGGCATTGCGCTTAACTGAGCCAACACTTGCAGCACCCCGTTTAAATGAGCGAGCCGTGGGCCATAGCGGTCGACAAATTCGTTCAACATGAACTCGCCATCGATCAGCGATTCTTCATTATCAGCAATGTCGCGAGTCAGGTTATCGAGAAACTGGGTCTGCACGCGTCCCAGCGTTTCGGCCGCCACGCGGCAGCTATCGGCCAATTCCGGATTCGCCTGCTTCCACTGCCCAAGCTCTTGCTGCCGCTGCTTTTGCGCCGCAGTCAGATGCTGATTATTCTCGGCCAGCAGTTGGTTTTGCTTCTCTTGGTTTTGGATGACCATTCGCAGCAAGGTAATGATCTCGGTCGCCGGATCGGTATGCGAAGTCACGCGATTGAGATCCGGGTTCGCGGCAACATCGATGCTGGACATCGAGGAAAACTGACGTGGGTCGACCGACATTCAAGGCTCCTTGCAGTGAGGCTCCTTAATATAGTCGCGTCCGCGCCGCGATGTCGAGAAA
Organism: Planctomycetota bacterium; assembly: GCA_023417165.1. Lineage (GTDB taxonomy): Bacteria > Planctomycetota > Planctomycetia > Pirellulales > Pirellulaceae > JAEZGD01. The sequence continues at coordinate 357 of JAEZGD010000324.1, read as the reverse complement.
TTTGAGCCGAGTTTTTGCCCACGGCGCAAAGGCCAATCGCCCCTTGCGCCATACCGCATTTTCAGTTTCAGTTAAGCGGCGGCCGGAAGCTTCCGCCGAGCGCGTCGTGCAGCCCCCACCGTTGTCATGCCCAACAGCGTCCAAACGAGCAAGCTGGCCGGCTCTGGCGCTTGGGTGGCAAATAGATTGTCGATCGCCACGACATTGGAATACCCGGGCTCACCGTTGAGGTGAAAGAAGAACTCGTTCGTGGAGACATTCGCAGCGCCGCTGCTCCAGAAGGCGAAGCCGGTGAGAAGTTGGGCGCCATCGACGAAGGCGTCGAGCGTGCCGGTCGAATAGTTGGCCAGAATGTCA